>CALKUG010000016.1 GCA_937996765.1 uncultured Ignavibacteria bacterium | reverse complement strand
AGTTGTGCTGTTACAGAAGGTAGATTTACCAGAGCTCTGGCATGCCCCATGGAAATATCTTCTTTTATTAGACTTTCCTGAATCTGAAGAGGTAGTTTTAAAAGTCTTATTGAATTTGCAATAGTACTACGTTCTTTACCAACTCTTTCAGAAATCTCTTCTTGAGTTAATTTGCACTCATCCATCAATTTTTTGTAAGCAACTGCAACTTCTATGGGGTTTAAGCGCTCTCGTTGAATATTTTCAATAAGAGCCATAGCAATCATTAATTCATCTGAAGCAACTTCAATAATGTATGCAGGAATCTCACTATAACCGATTTGAGTGAAGGCACGCCAACGTCGTTCACCGGAAATTAATTGATAACGCTCTCCCCATTTTCGTACGGTTATTGGTTGAATGAGTCCATTTGAAATAATAGATTGTTTTAATTCATCTAAAGCAGTTTGATCAAACTCGGTTCGTGGCTGAAATGGATTCGGGTCAATAGAAGAAATCGGTATTTTGTGAATACCTTCAGATGGGTTCTCATTGGAGGATGAGTTCTCAGAATAATGTTCATTGCTTCGGTTTAACTGATTGCCATTTGGTCTGATAAGAGCATCTAAGCCCCTACCGAGTGGAGGACGTAATTTACTCATTGAACCTTATTTCTCTCCATAAGTTCAGCCGCCAACGCCATATAGTTTTTAGAACCGATAGAAACAGCATCATAGAGAATTATTGGTTTACCATAGCTTGGTGCTTCTGAAACCCTTACATTACGGTGAATAATTGTTGTATATACTTTGTCTTCGAAATACTTTTTAACTTCGTCTGCAACTAATTGCGATAGTTTTAAACGAACATCATACATAGTTAGCAAAACACCTTCGATAGTGAGAAGCTTGTTAAAATGTTGTTTAACAATGTTAATGGTATTTAACAACTGACCCAAACCTTCAAGTGCAAAATACTCGCACTGAACGGGAATGAGCACACTGTCTGAAGCAGAAAGTGCATTTAAAGTTAATACACCTAAAGATGGTGGGCAATCTATAAGAATGAAATCGTATTGGTCTTTTAATTTTACTAATTGCTCTTTAAGTAAGTGTTCTCTGTTAGGAAAATCAATAACCTCTACTTCTGCTCCAACGAGATCAATATTAGAGGTAATTAAATCCAAAAAGGGCATTTCAGATTGTCTGATAGCCGTGTTTGGCTCCATATTGCCAATAAGAACTTCATAAATCGAAGGTGAATGATTCTCGAAACCCAAACCTGAGGAAGAATTCCCCTGAGGGTCGATATCAATTAAAAGAGTTTTTCTCTCAGCAGCCGCTAATGAAGCTGCTAAATTAATTGAAGTTGTCGTTTTACCAACTCCGCCTTTTTGGTTGGCAATTGATATAATTTTACCCATTATTCGGAAAACGCTTCTTTCATTTTTTTAACTGGATGCGAAAACTAACTAAAAATAGCTTAAATAAGAAACCGTATATCACAAACTGTGAGAGTCGCTATAACTCAATTACTGTTTTTATAAATCCTTTAATTGCTTCAATTGGCTTAATTGAGCTCTTTTCTTCCCCATAAACTGTTGGTATTGGAACCCAACCTATTGCTAAATTATTTTTAGCTGCTAATATTATTTGTTCTGTTTCAGCCTCAAACCCGTTTCTGGTAGGCATAATTAAATCAATAATATCCGATCGAAAACCACGAAACCCTGATTGGCTATCCTTTATAGATACCCCTGTTTTAACAGAAAGAATTGCAGAGGTTATAAAGTTACTTGCAATTCTCTGAATTGGCATTACACCAAATTCACGTTTTCTGTAACCTATAACCACAGGATATTTCTCTAATTCAAATACAAAAAGAGGTATATTTTGTGGTGCATGTTGTAAATCTGCATCTAACGCAACAATATACTGTGCTCCCATTTCAGCACTTTTTTTATATCCCGTTCTCAGAGCAGCACCTTTACCCAGATTGGAATTGTGTTTTAGAATCATCACTCGCTCTATACCTAATATTTGCTCCGACGAACCATCGGTGGAGCCATCATCAACGGCAATAATATACTGAACAAATGGGAGAGTTTGATTTATAATTTCTTTTATAAAGGGCTTTTCATTGTAAAAAGGAATTACCGCAACTACATCTTTAGTGTTTTTCACCTGCAAAAATACTCCTAATTCTGGTATTTAATCCCTTTTCTTTTTCATCACGATAGATTTTTGTCAGTTTATCTCTCAATTTTTCTTTTGAGACACCAATTTCTAACTCGCCCTGAAAGGCGGTTGAAACCGAACCTCCCTCTTCTGAAACAATAATCGCTAACACATCCGAACTTTCAGTTACTCCTAATGCTGCTCTGTGTCGCATTCCGAGAGGTCCTCTTACCGGATGAGTAAGTGTTGATGAAAGCGGAAGTGCACACCTCGCAGCTTCAACAATATTGTTTCGTATGATTATAGCACCATCATGAAGTGGCGATTTTGGGTAAAATATTGACATAATCAAATCTTTGGAAACTTTGGCATTAATAAGAATTCCTGCTTCCGAGTAACCCCTCATTCCGGTGGTTCTCACAATAACAAGTAGTGCACCATGTTGTGCCCTTGCTAAGTCGTAAACTGCGTCCACTATATCTTTAATTGTTTGCTCGCTTTCTTTTGAGCGAAAACCCACTTTAAAGAGAGGACCCGTTGCCAAGAGAACCAAAAGGCGGCGAATTTCGGGTTGAAAGAGAATAATAAATGCAATAATCCAAAAATCAGTGATAAACTTAAGTAACATATTTAATGCTTTTAAGTTTATTGCCTGAGAGGTGAAAGAAAGCATCATTATTATAATCAAACCCACAAATATCTGAGACGCAATAGTGCCTTTAAGAAAAGTATAGAGTTTATAAACTATAAAAGATACAATAGCAACGTCCAATAGGTCGAGTATTGTAATTTTCAAAAAGCCTATGTTCAAAATATCAAACATTAATTCCGCAGCAATTTGTAGAGAGTTAACAACTGTGAGGCAAGTGCAGTATTGTGAGTTCTAATAATATCTGCACCGTTTATTAATGAAAAAGCTTCTGTGATAACAGTTGCAGTTTCACGCTCTTCTATTTGCAAATCTAACACTTTTCCTAAAAAAGATTTACGAGAAACGCCAATCAATATTGGGCAATTTAATGATTTAAATTGAGCAATTTCTTTAATTATCTCAATATTATGTTCAAAAGTCTTACCAAACCCTATTCCGGGGTCGAGAATTATCTTTGCTACTCCAGTATCACGGGCCTCGTTGATTCGATTTTCTAAATGATTTTTCACTTCAGACATAACATCAGAATAGTGAATGTTGTTTTGCATAACTTGTGGCTTGCCTGTAGTATGCATTATAACAATAGGTACATCCTTATGTGAAGCTAATTTAAGCATATTGTTATCAAACATACCCCCTGAAATATCATTAACAATTGTGGCACCACAATCTATACACTGTTCAGCAACATCTGATTTGTAGGTATCTATTGAGATATCTAATGTAGGGAATCTTTTAGATATTTCTTTGACTAAAGGTAAAACTCTCGTGAGTTCAGTTTCAGAATTTATTGGAGTCGCTCCAGGTCGTGTTGATTCGCCACCAATATCAATAATGGTTACCCCTTCTGAAGCCATTTGCTCTGCACGGGCTAAAGCACTCTCCACGGTATTAAATTTTCCTCCATCTGAAAAAGAATCAGGCGTTGCGTTAATAATTCCCATTATTTGAGGGAAAATATTACTTCGGAGAAAAGTTGATGCCACAGATTACCGAGGGTATTTAATAAAATAAAAAAAGGCAAACGAATCGGATTCGTTTGCCTTAACTTGAATTAAGGTAAATTATCTTTTAAAGACAATTTTACCGCTTTTGATAGTCATATCAACATTAAAATCAGAATCCATAACAGCAATATCAGCAATTTTGCCAACTGCCAAGATTCCTTTGCCATTACCAATAACTTTTGCACCATTAAGCGAAGCCATGCGAACAGCATCGGTAATTTTTGCACCAGCTGTGGTAACGATGTTTCTAATTGCCGAATTCAGTGTTAATGTGCTTCCTGCTAAAGTTCCATCTTCCAAAAATGCTTTTTGGGCTTTCATATACACTTTTTGGTCGGCAAATTCATACTCACCTTCATGCATACCACCGGCACGAATTGAATCGGTGATGAGTATTATTCCGTTTGCACCTTTTAGTTTTAAGAGTAACTCCATAACCGCGGGGTGTACATGGAGAGTATCTGCAATAAGTTCAATTTTTAATTCGTTACGCAACAATGAACCTAAGATTACAGAAGGAGTTCTGTGATGAAATGGTCTCATTGCATTAAAAATGTGAGTAACATGAGCTGCGCCATGGTCAATTGCGAGTTCAACTTGTTCATAAGAAGCAGTTGAATGCCCTATGGAAAGAACTACTCCTCGTAAAGCTGCTGCACGCATTACATTAAACGCGCCTGGTAATTCCGGAGCAATAGTCATAATCTTTATTTTGCCTTTTGAGGCTTCCCACATCGCTTCCCATGACTCTACCGATGGCGTCCAGAGATAATCCTCGTTCATAGCGCCTTTAAGCTCAGGATTGAGGTATGGGCCTTCCATATGGATGCCTGCAATATTGGAATAGGGATGTTCATCAATGTAATCAGCGACTCTTCTGAGGTCAGCAAGTAATTGATCGGTAGGCTTAGCATACAGTGAAGCTAAAAGTGTTGTAGAACCATGACTTAAGAAATATTCCGATGCTTTTTCTATACTCTCAACTGATTGGTCTGCAAATCCATAGCCGCCTCCGCCATGCACTAAAAGATCTACAAATCCGGGTGTAACATACTTGCCGCTAACATCTATTATTTCTGCATCATCGGGTATCAATGAATCACTTTGTTTAGCCAATTCAATGATAAGCCCATCATCGGTATTAGCGATTAATACACCATTTTCAACCATTCTAAAGGGGGTAATTATTTTACCGCCAACAAGTGCCAACTTCATAACATCTATCCTTTATTGTTATTAATTTGCTGATTTAATTGTTCAAAAGCAGTTCGGATATCCTTTTGCCCGAATACTGCATTGCCGGCAACAAATAAATTGCATCCGGCTTCGGAAACTGAAGAAATGGTTTTAACTGAGATTCCCCCATCAACCTCAATTAAAAATCCCAAACCACGCTCTGCACGTAATGCAGCAGCTTTTTTAATTTTATTAATCGAATTAGGAATAAATTCCTGCCCACCAAACCCTGGGTTTACTGACATAATCAACAACAAATCAATAATATCAATAATTTCACTTAACTGTTCAACCGGCGTAGAGGGGTTTATTGCCACTCCACATTTAGCACCCAAAGATTTGATATAAGTGAGTGTTCTGTGCAAATGAACTACTTCTTCGTAATGCACAGTAATATAATCCGCGCCTGCTTTTACAAAATCTTCGATGTACAAATCTGGGTTTTTGATCATTAAATGTACATCAATCGTAGCATCAGTCATTTTATTTACAGCACTAACAACTAAAGGACCAAAAGTGATATTTGGTACAAAATGGCCATCCATAATATCACAATGTATTATGGAGCATCCAGCTGCAAGACATTCAGAAATTTGACTTCCAAGATTCAAAAAATCCGCCGAAAGTATCGAAGGAGCTATTGCTTTCACCGAGGTGTTTCCTCCGGTACTTCTTCCTGAACTTCAACAAATTGACTAATAAACAAATCAATTCCATCACCGGGGTTAACCTTTGTGCCAGATGAAGGAATTTGGTCTAACACGGTGTTTGGTAATATGTTAGCGGCAGGTCTATAACTTATTCTCCTAACACTTAACCCAAATTCTTCTAATTTGCGAGAAGCATCAGTGAGCGAAAGCCCAACTACAGAGGGTATTTCTATACTGCCCTTAGTTTTACCTATTGCTATTACAAGATCCACCTTAGAACCGCGTGCTATTTTTGCACCCGATCCACTCGATTGTGAAACCACAGTGTTTTTAGCATTTTCAGATGTTGAATCAATTGTTACTTTTCCTACAAAAAGACCCACTTTTTCCATCTCAAAGCGTGCATTACTTAAGAGTTTACCGGTAACATTTGGAACTACTGCCTGAGGTGCACCTCCACTTATAACGAGGTAAATGCTCCTGCCGCCTTTTACAGTTCTTCCTGCAAGGGGTCGTTGGGCAACAATTGAACCAATTGGGAAATTCCTATCGTATGAAGTGTCACCAATAAAATAATTTAAATTCGTTGCATTTAGGCGATCAATTGCGTTTTCAAGACTCAAACCTTGTACTCGGGGCACTATTACCTCGTTGGAATTAACATACCAAGGCATTATTACATAAGTGAGTAACAATAAAAATACAATAGATGAGAGCGCGAGAGCTCCAATCCATTTACTAAGAGTTAATAATTTTTCCTTATTCATACTGAAATATAAATATTTGGTTATTCTTTTTAATGTATTAAACAGTAAAATCTTGATTTCAGTTGTTTTTTGAATAAAAATGTCGAAAAATTAAATGATAAACTTTATCTTACGAAGTCAGTTTGTTTCTTTTTAATTGAATAATTGAGTAAGGATAGAATATGTTCAAAAACCATCCTAAAGGATTGCAGGTACTTTTTTTCACAGAGTTATGGGAGCGATTTGGTTACTATCTGATGTTAGGAATTTTATTCCTCTATATGATAGATAATCAACGTGGCGGATTAGCATTAAGCAATTTTGATGCTTCCGATGTTTACGGTACCTATATTGCTCTGGTTTATTTAACTCCTTTTGTTGGAGGTTTATTAGCCGATAGATTACTTGGTTATAGTAAAACCATTGTTATTGGTGGTATTCTTATGAGTCTTGGCTATTTTGGTTTAGCGATACCAGGCTCTCCCCTTTTCTTTTATCTCTCACTACTTTTGATAATAATTGGTAACGGTTTTTTCAAACCTAATATCTCCACATTGGTTGGTAATCTGTATAACAATCCACAATACAAAGATTTAAAAGATAGTGGTTTCAACATATTTTATATGGGTATTAACATTGGTGCATTTATTTGCAATTTTATTGCAGCATACTTAAGAAATCAGTTTTCTTGGGGTGCAGCTTTTGCAGCAGCCGGTGTTGGAATGCTTTTAGGCGTTATTATTTTTATGGCTGGTCATAAACACGTAAAAGATGTCGATGTGGTAAAACCAACAAAACCCGGCGATATGTCCTTAGGATATATTTTAGGTTCGGTGCTTGTACCAGCAGTTGTAGCCGGGTTATTAGGTTGGTTTATTCCTGGTAACATTCTCGGTTCAGATTCAAACGATGCATTTTTATTTGCAAGTTTACCTGTTGTAGTATTTTATCTTTCGTTATTCTTTAAGGCAAAGGAAGATGAAAAACAACCTATAGCTGCTTTACTCTCAATTATGGCAGTAGTAGTCATATTTTGGGCAGTTTTCCATCAGAACGGTTCAGCTCTTACATTATGGGCTGAAAAATATACCGATAGAACAATACCTACAGTTGTAGAAGCGCCAATTGATGCTTTAAAATTAACACAAAAAGTAGATACAACTGGTAGATTAGTTCCGGTTTTAGATATGCACGGCGCCCCCGTTAAAGATGAGGCAGGTAATGCTAAAGAAGCAATTGGACCTCATCCCTATTTCGAAAACTTACCAAAAGAAGAATGGCCGGCAAGTGGTGCTTTGACTCTTATATCTACAGAGATATTCCAGTCAGTAAACCCCTTCTTTGTTGTAATTCTTACTCCTGTTGTTGTTGGATTTTTTAACATCCTAAGAAGAAAGAAAAAAGAGCCCAGTACAGCAGGTAAAATTGCTTTAGGACTTTTGATTACCGCTGCTTCTACTACCATTATGATGTTAGCAGTTGTTTTTGCAGATAATGGAGCAATGTACGGACTTGATAAAAGTTCTGCACTATGGCTTGTAACGGCCTACGCTGTGATAACAGTTGGCGAGTTATTCTTGAGCCCAATGGGTCTCTCATTAGTTTCTAAACTTTCCCCTCCCCGCATTACCGCAATTATGATGGGTGGCTGGTTTTTGGCTACTGCCATTGGTAACAAACTTTCAGGTGTAATTTCCGGATTATGGGAATTCTTCGATAATAAAGTTTATTTCTTTGGTGTGAACTTTATCGGAGCATTTTTAGCCGCATTAGCAATATTTTTAATGCTTAAGTGGCTTAACGCTGTAATTCAAAAGCATTCTGCCTAATTTTAAGGAAAGGGTCGGGTAACCGACCCTTTTTAATATGCTTAATAACTATTTTACATTACTTGCCGTTTGCTCCGAAGTACAGGAAAAACTTGCGGGTGGCATTGCAACAGAGAGTTATTCCTTTGTTGCAGATACTCTTCTCATTGAGTTTTATCTAAATCCAAAAGAGTACCTCCTCGAGATTTCACTCGCACCTCAAAAACAATATATTACTTTACGTGAATTTTCAAGTAAACCCAAACGAAATTTTGCATCATTTTTTGGTGATAGTCTGCCTCTAAGATTTCAGGGAGTCTATATCTCCCAATCGGATAGAATAATTGCAATAGAGTTCGATGGTTATACGCTATACTGCTCCTTACGTGGGGCAAAAAGCAATGTTTATCTTTATTTTGGAGATGAACTGGTTCAATCGTTCAAAAAAATAAAAGAACCAAACTTCCAAGAGGATTTTTTGGAGAGCGTTTATGGTCTGCCTAATGAAATCCCTCCTTTGCCCGATTTTGAAACTATTCCTGAGTTACGCGAGAAATACCCCATTATCGGTAAAGAGATAGTTAATTATCTTATCTCGCAAAATATTGATAATAAAGCGGAAATCGAAAAGTTACTGAATCGAATACATAAAGGCGAATTTTCATTAGTATTTAACGAAAAAAATCAATTAGAATTTATTTCATCAGAGTTATCCCTAATCGAGAATGAACATTTTAGAGGTGACGTACTTTCATCGATTAGTAAATACATAATTGATGTTGATAGAGTAAAAACCCTAGTACAGACTAATGAACAACAGCTTAAAAAGGTTCAAAAAGAAATTAATTCGCTATCTCATAAGATTGATGGATACAAAAAAAGAAAAGAAATAGGCAATCGTTCTATCTTATTCACTCTATATGGTAATTTACTTCTCACCTACCCTCACCTTGTCAAAAGAGGCATGAAGGATGTTTTGCTCACTTCATTTGATGAAACCGGTAAAGAAATAACAGTAAACGTTCCCATAAAGGAGAAGTTAAATGCTTTCGAAAATGCCGATTATTATTTTGAGAGAAGTAGAGCCGAAACCATTGAATTAAACAAAATTGATGAAATTCTCGCAAAAGCAGAACAAAAACTTCAAGATTTATTATTTTTGAATAATGAAATTAAAAGCAAACTGGAAAGCACAGCTGTTTCTCCGATAGAAAAAGTTAGAGCACAAAAAAAACAAATGGATTCCGAAAAAACGTTCCCCTTTAAAACTTATAGGATTGATGGCCAATTTATGTTCTATGTTGGCCGTGATAGCAAAAACAACGACGAGCTAACAATGCGATTTGCAAAGCAAAACGATTTATGGTTTCATGCTCGTGCTGTGCCTGGTTCTCATTGTGTGCTAAGAGTGGAATCAGGAGTGGATGTTCCAAAATCTGTTATTAAAAAAGCATGCTCTATTGCTGCCTATCATAGTAAGGCAAAAACAGCAGGCACTGTTCCTGTATCATGCATCGAAAAGAAATATGTAATTAAGAAAAAAGGAATGGAACCGGGTAAGGTTGCATTGCTTAAAGAAAATGTAATTTTAGTTCAACCCGAGATACCTCAGGGATGTGAGTATCTCTCAACCGATAACAACAAATAGATAGGATAACTCTATGCGTCTGATTATTCAAGAAAACTTTGATTTAGTATCAAAATGGGCTGCACATTATGTAGCTACAGCAATTAATGATTATAAACCCACCGCTAAAAAACGTTTTGTTTTGGGTTTACCTACTGGTTCCTCACCAATGGGCATGTATAAGGAATTAATCAATCTGTATAAGTCCGGTAAGGTTTCGTTTAAGTATGTAACCACCTTTAATATGGATGAATACGTTGGACTCGCCGAAGACCATCCACAAAGTTACCACTACTTTATGCATTCAAATTTCTTTGATCATATTGATATCGACAAAAAATACATCAACATACTTAATGGAAATGTAAAAAATCTTGACAAAGAATGTGATAATTACGAGAAGAAGATCAAAAAAGCAGGTGGAATCAACCTTTTTCTTGGAGGTATTGGCCCGGATGGACACATTGCTTTTAATGAACCTGGCTCGAGTTTAGGCTCTCTCACGAGAATAAAAACTCTTACCATGGATACCATTATTGCAAACTCTCGTTTTTTTGACAACGATGTAAATAAGGTTCCTCGTACTGCGTTAACAGTTGGAGTTAAAACAGTTCTCGATGCTGAAGAAATATTGATTCTGATTTCAGGACACAACAAAGCAAGAGCACTTTCGAAAGTTGTTGAAGAAGGTGTAAATCATATGTGGACTGTAAGTGCACTGCAATTACACCCAAAGAGCATTATTGTTTGTGATGACGCATCAACTTATGAACTCAAGGTAGGAACTGTAAGATACTTCAAGGATATTGAAGAAAATAATTTGGCTATAGAGTCGTTTAAATTGTAATTATTAGCGAGGGTGAGTTGAAACTCACCCTCATTTCCAATGCTAAAGTGATATATGGGAGTTATCAATAAGGCGGGTGTTTCCTATTTTACAGGCTATAAGCACAAAATACTTTGAACCTGCATCTAAATTCTCAACTTCCTTAAAACTTATCTCATTAACAATTTTAATGTATTGTAGTTCGGCCGATTCTACATTCTTGTATAATTCAGTCATTGCATCAACAATAGTCTTGCAGCTTCTCTCACCTTTATGATAAATTAGCGATTCTGCTAAAGTGAGTGATTTGCTTAATACCAAAGCGTCAGTGCGTTCTTCGCCGGCAAGATAAATGTTACGCGATGACATTGCCAGTCCATCTTCTTCACGAATGATGGGGCAAATTTTAATTTTAACCGGGAAACAAAGATCTTTAACCATTCTTTTTATGACAACTGATTGTTGAGCATCTTTTTGTCCAAAAAAAGCATAGTCAGGTAAAACAATATTAAATAGCTTTGCAACCACTGTGGATACTCCGCGGAAATGTGTTGGTCTAATAGCACCTTCAAATTCCATGGTAACCTTTTCAACATTTACATAGGTCTGAAATTCAGGGGGATACATATCAGCTGTAGAGGGGAAAAATACAATATCCACACCTTCAGAACTTAATAAATCGTTATCCCTCTCCATATCGCGAGGATATTTATTGAGGTCTTCATTAGGAGCAAACTGTGTAGGGTTAACAAAAATAGAAACTATGGTAATGTCAGTCTTTTTTTTGCTTTCTTTAACAAGCGAGATATGACCTTGGTGCAAATATCCCATAGTGGGTACAAAACCAATTTTCTTACCCTCTTTTTTAAGTGATAGTGATATTTGCTGCATTTCGGAACTTGAATGTATCAAACGCATAGAGTTACTCACATTAAATGTTCAAGAATTGAAGACAGAGTTTCTTTAAGATTTTTACGCGGGGAAATGATATCAATAAAACCATGCTCTAATAAGAACTCAGATTTTTGAAATCCTTGAGGTAAATCTTTACCTATGGTCTGTTTAATCACTCTTGGACCGGCAAAACCTATGAGGGCATCTGGCTCGGCAACATTAATATCGCCAAGCATTGCAAAACTTGCCGAAACCCCACCCGTGGTAGGATCTGTAAGTACCGAAATATAAGGGAGTCCATTTTCAGCAAGCGCAGCAAGTTTTGCACTTGTTTTGGCTAATTGCATTAACGAGAGTGCTCCTTCCATCATCCTTGCTCCACCACTTGCAGAAATTATTATTAATGGAAGTTTGTCTTTAATTGCTTTATCAACAATGCGTGCTATTTTTTCACCCACAACTGAACCCATGCTTCCGCCAATGAATTCAAAATCCATACAGCCAAACGCTACTTCCCTACCGTTTATTTTACCAACACCGGTTCTGATAGCATCGTAGAGATTTGTTTTTTTTATTGTTGCATCAACTCTATCTGGATACTTCTTTGAATCGGTAAACTGAATGGGGTCAGCAGATTTCATCTTTCTATCACGCTCTTTGAACGAGCCGTTATCGAAGAGAAGTTCAATGTATTGAAGGCTATTTATTCTGAAATGATAACTGCATTTAATACACGTGAAGTAGTTACCTTCCAATTGTTTTTTGTGAATAATTTCCCCGCATGAGGGACATTTATCCCACAAACCATCCGGAACATCTTTTTTCTGCGTTTCCGGTGCAATGTTTTGTTTAGTTCTTCTAAACCATGCCATAGTAAACTCCTATTCTGTTAATTTCTCTTTTGCACTTCGGCGAAAATGGTAAGAACTTTATACTGAGCTACGGGGTCGTTGGTAACCAAAGTAATGGTTCTACTTAAACGTCCTTGGGTATTTTTACTGTCAAAATTAATACTCAACTCAGTTGATTCATTGGGATTAATCATCTTTTTACCAATTTGTGCAACTGTGCAACCACAACTGGTTCGAACATCTCTAATTTCAAGTGGCGTTTTGCCGGTATTTTTAATAACAAATATGTGTGCTACAACGTCACCTTCAGTTACCGTTCCAAAATCATGCTGAGTGTTTTCAACAGTTATTTGGGGATTATCGACCATATCACTTCCGACAGGTGTTTCAATCATTCCTTTCATCACAAATCGAAACATTTCGTTTGCAGTATCGTTAGTCTGAACGGCAATATAACGAGTTTGAGCACCCATTCTACCTTTCGAATCAAAAGTAACCGTCATTTCGGTCATACCACCGGGTTGAATAACATTTGATTTTGGTTTTGCTACTGTGCAACCACAAGTCGATATTACATTATTGATTAATAAATCTGCATTACCATTATTTTGGATTACAAATGTATGCGAAACTGATTCACCTTCCTTAACAGTACCCCAATTATAGGAAGTCTCAGGACTCGCAATAATCGGACCTTTACTGGGCTGTGAACAAGAGATAAAAACAACCGAAAGAACTAAAACTAATATTTTTTTATACACTTTTAATTTCCTTAATGACAAAGGGTTTTTGATAATCGGGTTCAATAAAAGCAAAATCATCCTTATTTAAGGGCTTACCAAATTCTATTGCCCATTCCGCAACAAATTCCGGTTTTGGAAATGAAACAAAATGACTCTCATCAATACCGTCGTAATTCCCAAAAACTTCATAATCAGCTGAAAACGCACTTATTTCGTTATTGGGTATTACTGAGATTGAACCGTGCAATATATCATTTTTGTGAGATATTGTAAATCTTACGGCATACAATTCTTTAGCATTTACTTTGGTTGCAATTACAAAATTCCTTTTACCGTTTTCCACAAATAATTGAAGTGCCATTGCATGCAAAGTGGGTACTTGAATTATACAACCACTATTTGCAAAAGCTATTCCTTTTGAAACAGCATGCCCAATGCGCAAGCCGGTAAACGAACCTGGACCGTTTGAGATAGCAACGGTTCTTACCGATTTAATGTCTAATCTTGCTTCTATAAGTGCTTCATCAATTAAACTGATCAACATTTCTGAATGAACATTTTTTTCTTGAATGTGTTTTTCAATCAGTACATTATTTTCAGAAACGACTGCAACACCACAAAGTACATCGCTGGTTTCTATTGATAAGAGTGGGTAATTAATCATGGGTTGTTAAAATAAATTTACGTGTAATTTCATCAATAATTACTATTTCAATTTTTATAAAAGGAGCATAGAGTAACTCCTCGAACAGATTCGACCATTCAATAATCACTATTGCATCCGAGTCATTGTAATATTCTGAAAAACCAATATCTATCAACTCTTCAGATCGATTAATTCTGTAAAAATCAAAGTGATAAATCTTATAATGACTATCATGATACTCATTAATAATCGCAAAGGTTGGACTTACAGAATTTGAGATTCCTAATCCATTAAGCAGTTGCTTTACAAGAAATGTCTTTCCAGCACCCAGGTTACCTTCGAGCAGTAACCTGCAACCTGGTTTAATGAATCTTAAGATTTCATCAGAAAACCGTTTAGTATCCAATTCAGAATGGGATGTAAACTCAATAATCTCTTTGAGCATTATTCTATTTTGGCTCCATAGTAATTACAGGTAAAATCATCTCTTCCAGTGAGATTCCACCGTGTTGAAATGTGTCTTTATAATGGCTCAAATATCTATGATAGTCGGTTGGGTAAACGAAATAGTAATCTTCTTTAGCAATAATGTAATTAGTTGTAATTTTTCGTTTAGGCAATTTGTACTCACCCGGTTCTTTTATAAAAAGTGCGTGCTTATCGTCCACTTTCATATTCCTACCAAATTTAAACCGGAGGTTTGTAGAAGTCTCTTTATCAGCAAGAACTTTAGCACCGCGCATGCATCGGATACTACCGTGGTCTGTAGTTATAATTACTTTTGCATTGGGCATACGAGCAATTGAGCGTAAAGTACCAAGCAAGGATGAGTGGGTAAACCAACTATTGGTTAGCGAACGATATGCGGCTTCATCAGGAGCAATTTCTTTTAACAAATCGCTATCAGATCTTCCGTGAGCAATCATATCAAGGAAATTAATTACAAGTGCGGTTAAATGTGAGTTTTGATACGAATGGATATTTTGCTCCACACCTTTGCCATATTCAGGGTCTATAACCTTAATATATTTCAATTCATTTTTTAACTTTATTCTCTTTTTGTCGAGATAATTCTGGAGCATCTCTTTTTCATACTTGTTCATGGTACGCTCGTCGTCGTCGTTGGCATACCATAAATCAGGGTAATATTTTTCTATATCGGAGGGGTAAGCACCTGCAAATAATGAGTTACGTGAGTATGCTGTAGCAGTTGGAAGAATGGAGTAGTAAAAATCTTTTTCAATCTTAAAAATTGATTGTAAATGTTGCTCCATAAGCATCCACTGATCTAATCTCAGGCAATCTATTACAATAAAAAATACAGTCTGCCCTTCCTTTTGTAGCTGAGGGACAACATACTTACTAAGAATGTCAGGTGTCAAAAGGGGTGTATCGGAGGGGTTAATCGCGTTAACCCAATTTTTATAGTTTTTCTCAACAAATTTTGAAAATGCTTGATTGCACTCACGTTTTTGCTCGTTGAGAGTTTGTTCTAAACCTGTTTCAGGATGTGCATCCAATTCGATATCCCATCCCACAAGTTTTATGTAAATATCTATCCAATCTTTGAAATCTAATGGTGATTGCAGACTGATAGAGATGTCTCTAAAATCTTGTAAATAATCCTTTGCAGCGTGTTGGCTCTGAATTCTTTTTCCATCCAGTAGTTTTTTACAAACTAATAACACTTGACTCGGATTAACAGGTTTTGTGAGGTAATCGGATATTTTACTACCGATGGCCTCAACCATTATTGATTCCTCCTCGTTTTTTGTAATCATTACAGCAGGTAAATTTGGATAAAGTGCTTTAATCTCTGAGAGCAGTTCTAAACCTCCCATTCCCGGCATATTTTCATCCAAAAATACTAAGTCAGCCCCGGATTCTTTAAGTAAATCGAGAGCATCATCCCCATTAGTAGCGGTTGACACTTCATACCCTCTTTCCGAAAGGAATATGATATGTGATTTGAACGATTCAATTTCGTCATCAACCCAAAGAATTTTTCCGTTTTTCATTCTATAAACTCATAAAAATAGTAAAACTAAATGTAACGTTTACATTTATTGTATGAAAGATACTTTTAAATGGTGTTTTAATTATTACTGCGGAACACAATCCATATCTCCCATACGAGAGATACCTTTGTCGAGAGCGGGACTTATATAGGGTATATCGAGATTTAAACCCCTCATTATAAAAAATACTCCAAACAGCACAGTAACAAGAGGAAGAACTCTAATAAGCTTGCCTCTTGCAGTAGTGGATATTTTGTTGAGAACAAATGCACTGAAAAACATCGCAGGGAAAGTTCCCAAACCAAAAAAAGTCATAAAGAGTGAGCTTTCTAAGGGATGACTGAGTGTTATTGCTGCTCCAATGGCTGCATAAACCAACCCACAAGGTAATAATCCGTTGAGTAAGCCTACAAGAAATTGCGATTGCAGTGAGGTATTCTTGCTAAATAAACCGAATAATTTGATAAGTTTAGAATATAAGATGTTGAGCCCTAAATACTTATTAATGTTTTCTTGTACACCAAAAGTAATAAAGGCCGATAGAATCAAAAGAACTCCAACTATTATAGAGAGAGTATCTTGCAGCCCAAATATTTTCAGATTTGCACCTAAGAACCCAAAAATTATTCCCATTATCGCATAGGTGATAATCCTCCCCAAATTATATACCAATCTACCTGCTACAAATGTAACCGAAATACTTTTCGAAGGAAAAAGTAAGTTGAGTGGAGCGCACATACCTAAACAGTGCAGACTACCTGCAAATCCAAGCAATAAACCACCAACTACACTTATATCAGAGAACAATTTTCTCTTCCTTTTGATATGATTTGCCTTTGCTTTGCCAATCAAGTTTTACTTTCCAATAACCAGGTGCAAGAGAGTTCATATCTATAGTCTGTTTACCTGTTGAATCTACAGAAAGTATAAATTCTTTATCTTGAGAAGAATCGGAAGGACGGAATAAATGTACAGTTCCCGATGGCGTAAAGCCTGAATCAAGAGGGATAGTAACAACAATTGATTTGTGCTGTCCTTTTATCGAAACACTTTTTCCCAAGGCATTAGCATTATTTTGGTTGTTTATATCATCTTGAAAGGAGACGGATTTGTCGTAATAATTGGTTGCAACCAATTCAACTTTTGTATTGAACGCCATAAATATTACACTAAAAATAAAAACTGCAAATATGCTTAGACCAATTACTATTGCTGTTCCGGGAGAAAACTTCTTCTTCATCTTTTAACTCCACGCAAATGTGTTAAAAACGATGTTTTTATTAAATCGCTTTGTTTACCACTTGTATATACTTCAACGTACAATACTTCATTGAGTTTTGTTACATCCTTTTTATCCATAATAATTCTAAACTTACCTTCATAAACACTATTTGGGTTTACATATAAAGAATCATCCAAAATTTCAATCCTACCTTTTGAACCGGCAAGTTTTAGTTCAATGGGCATTTTATCAAAAGTTTTATTGATCAGATGAAAATTGTAAATGTTTGATATATGGGTTGAGTCAACTTCTTGGTAGAGCATTCCAGGAGTGCGCAGAACATTTACTTCTACATCTGTTCTGATTACAAACAAAACAACAATAAGCACTAACAAAAGACTCAAAAGAGCTGTATAAAGAAATACACGTGTTGTTAATTTATATCCTGATTTTTCTTCAATTCCCTTTAATGAATCGTATCTAATAAGGCCTTTTGGTTTATTGATTTTTACCATAACATCATCGCATGCATCAATACAAGCAGTGCAATTAACACACTCTAACTGAAGCCCATTGCGTATGTCTATACCCGTTGGACAAACATCAACACATAATTTACAATCTATGCAATCCCCTTCAGTCCTCTCCTCCCCTTTTTTAAGTTTACCACGAGGTTCACCACGATGGTAATCATAAGCAATAATTAGTGAATTTTGGTCCAACAAAACACTTTGCAATCTACCGTAAGGGCAAACAATAACGCAAGCTTGTTCACGGAACCATGTAAAAATAAAGAAAAACAATCCGGTAAAACCGACAGTTGCAATAAATCCTGTCATGTGCTCAGCAGGTGGATGAGTAACCACTTTTATTACAGCATCCATCCCTATGAGATAAGCCATAAAAGTGTGTGCAACCATTGAAGAAATAATTAAAAACAGAAAGAGTTTTAGAGCTCTCTTAAAGAATTTCTTCCCATCCATGGGTGCTTCCTTAAGAGCTTTTTGTTGACGGTAGTCTCCATCAATCCAGTACTCAATTCTACGGAATACCATTTCCATAAAAATTGTTTGCGGACAAATCCATCCGCAGAAGACTCTGCCAAAAATTGCAGTGAACAAAACGATAAAAACCAGAAAAGCTATAAAAATGAGAACAAAGATATGATTATCGTAAGGCCCAAAAGCAAAACTGAAGAGAATAAACTCTCTTTCGAAGATATTAAGTAATAGAAAAGGTCTGCCGTGAACTTTAATAAACGGAGTAACAAACAGAAAGACGAGTAAAAAATAGGAAACTATTTTTCTCCACTCATAAAATCTCCCCTTCGGCTTTTTGGGGTAAATCCACTTTCTTGAGCCGGTAGAATTATCTATGGTGTTTATAGAATCTCTAAATTTATCACTACTGTTTTGATTCTCTTGATTATGTAAGTTCTCGGCAGACATTATAAAATATTCCTATTAATTAATTTGCGTTGCTGTGCTATCCACAAGAACACCTTGTGGTGCTTTAGGAACTTTTGGTGTAGTTCCTTTTAAGCTGTGTATATAAGATGCAACTTCTTGAATTTGGTTCGGGCTTAGCTGAGATTTCCAGCTAATCATTCCTTTATCAGGCACACCATTGGTTATAACTACAAAAAGATCTTTTGCTTTGTCTCCATGAATCCAATAGTTGTCGGTAAGATTAGGTCCTACAGAACCACCACCATCATCGAGGTGGCAAGCCACACAATGTTTAGCAAATGTTTCTTTACCCGCACTCAATGTTCCTATATCACTGAGGAATTCAGCTGATTCAGCAGAAACAACATTGTTTACAAGTCTATACTCAGCAATTGCTTTTTGTGCTTCCTGAACTTCTGATAAGTATTCTTGATCTGATCCGGGACCACCAACAATGTGGTAATAGAATAAATAAACCACTGAGAAAATAATTGTTACATAAAACAACCATTTCCACCAAGGAGGTAAATTATTATCTAACTCTTGAATGCCATCGAAATCGTGATGAAGTAATATTTCATGTTCTTCTTCAATGGGTTTAGAATCTGTTAACCCGTGTCTAAATAGATGCCAAAGATTTACCTTCTTCTCTTCTTTTTTACCATCACTTAAATCCACCATAAACAAGAATATGATGGTTGCAATGATTATAAATCCAAAGAGATAGTAATATGCATCACTGATGTAATTAATGGGTTCACCTTTTGCAAACATACTTGTTGGTAATAGTAGTAGGAAAGCAAAAAGTAATACAGCAAGTGTTTTATAGTGTTGTTTCATTCTAATTTCCTTTGTCTAAGTCGTTGTCATCACCTTCTAAAGGCAAATGCTCCACTTTTTCAATGGTGCTTTTATCTATGCTATATACCCAATACAACATTGCCAAAAAGAAGACGAAAAAAATAACCAGCGATATAATCGGGAAAATCTCTACACCGACTATTGATTGTAATATATCTTTATACATTGTTCTCTTCCTTAATTCTTTGCAGCGGCTGGTTGTTGAGCTTTAATGTCAGTACCCACGCGTTGCAAATATGCAATAAGAGCAATGATTTGTTTATTACTTTCAATTACAAGACCTTGATCTAACAAATCTTGAGCAATAATATCAGCTTGTTTTTGAATTTCCGCGTTAGCGATTTTTTCATATCCTTCAGGATATGGAACGCCAAGAGTTCTCATTACAGATATTTTTTTCTCTGTGGTTGATATATCCAAGTCTTTTTCAAATAACCATGGATACGGAGGCATTAAAGAACCGGGAGACATAGTACGAGGATCTAACATATGATGATAGTGCCACGAATTTGGGTATTTACCCCCAACTCTATGTAAATCGGGACCGGTTCTTTTCGAACCCCATAAAAACGGATGGTCGTAAACAAATTCACCTGCTTTTGAATATTCGCCATAACGTTCGGTTTCAGAACGGAAAGGTCGTACTAACTGCGAGTGACAGCTTACGCAACCTTCGCCGATGTAAATATCTCTACCGTGTAATTCCAATGGTGTATAGGGTTTTACAGAAGATATTGTTGGTATATTACTCTTAATCAAAAAGGTTGGAATGAACTCCACCAAACCACCAATTAAGATGGCAACTAATGCCACAATTGTAAATTGGATTGGCATTCTTTCAATCCATTTGTGACCTTCTTTTTTCTGATAAGGGATAGATTCTTTGCTTAGAGCAGGAGCTTCAACATGTTCTTCAGGAACAAATGTACCTTGTCGAGCAGTTTTAACTAAATTGTAAACTCCAACTATCGCGCCTAACAAATAGAGTGTTCCACCAAACGCACGAATTGCGTACATAGGAACGATTTGCAAAACTGTTTCTAAGAAGTTAGGATATTGCAGCAAACCTGATGGTGTAAATTGTTTCCACATTAAAGTTTGCGTAATAGCCGCCCAGTACATTGAAACAGCATAAAACATAATTCCGAGGAATCCCAACCAAAAATGGAAATTTGCCATTTTCTTTGAGTATAATTCCGTTTTCCACAATCGTGGTATTAAGTAATATAACATTCCGAATGTGAGGAAACCGTTCCATCCTAATGCCCCAATATGAACATGAGCGATAATCCAATCAGTAAAATGGAATAATGCATTTAAGTTCTTTAATGAAAGCATGGGACCTTCAAAGGTACTCATACCGTAAGCAGTAATTGCAACTACCATAAATTTCAGGATTGGCTCTTCACGAACTTTATCCCAGTTTCCGCGCAATGTAAGTAAACCGTTAATCATTCCACCCCATGAAGGAGCTATAAGCATCAACGAAAATACTGTTCCTAATGATTGTGCCCAATCGGGCAAAGCACTATACAAAAGGTGATGTGGGCCAGCCCAGATATATAAAAATATCAGAGACCAAAAGTGTATAATAGATAACCGATAGGAATACACAGGACGGTTAGCAGCTTTTGGCATAAAATAATACATCAAACCTAAATACGGTGTTGTTAAGAAAAATGCTACTGCATTATGACCGTACCACCATTGTACTAGTGCATCTTGAACACCTGCATACATCGAATAACTTTTCAAGAATGTAACAGGCAATTCCAAAGAGTTCACGATATGAAGAACCGCAACTGTAACAAAAGTTGAAATGTAAAACCAGATTGCAACATACATGTGACGTTCACGACGTTTAACAATGGTCATCATCATATTAACGCCAAAAATGACCCAAACAAGTGCTATAAGTATATCAATTGGCCATTCAAGTTCGGCATACTCTTTAGAAGTTGTTATGCCCATAACCAAGGTAAGTGCAGCGGCTACAATTATTAATTGCCATCCCCAGAAATGCAGCTTACTGAGTAAATCACTCCACATTCTGGCTTTGGTTAATCTTTGTAATGAGTAATACACACCCATAAAGATGGCATTACCAACAAAAGCAAAAATAACTGCATTAGTGTGCAAGGGCCGTAAACGACCAAAGGTTGTGTATTCTAACCCAAAGTTTAACCATGGATTAAAAATTTGGAAAGCGATAATAACGCCTACCAACATTCCAACTATTCCCCACACCAAAGTGGCAATAGCGAAATATTTAACGGAGGTATTATCGTAACTGAATTTATCAACCTGCATAGAAGGTACTCCTTATTTTAGCTTATCAGCTTTACGATTTATGTTGTTGTCTGAATTATTTTCAGGCGTTGTTTGCTGTTCTTCAAACAAAATCCGTACTGCAGGAGTGTAGGAATCATCCATCTGTCCTGACTTCACTGCCCAAATAAAAGCCACGAGAAATCCTCCTGCAACCAATATTCCGGCAAAAATTAAAATTAAAATTACACTCATATCAATCCTCTAACTCTTGCAAATAAATACGACATCCCTGATGAAAACACCACGGCAGTAATGGAACTTACCGGCATAAGAATAGCCGCAATTAAGGGTGTTAATTCGCCACTTAATGCAAACATCAGCCCAATTGCGTTATAAACAAGAGAAATGGTAAAACCGGCATATATAACCCAAAGACTATTTTTGCTATACTTCATAATTTTTGGAAGTAGATACAAGGACTTGCTTTTAACTATAATATCACTGGCGGGGGTAAATGAAAACACATTTTCAGAAATAGAAATGCCAATATCTGATTGATTCAGTGCACCGCTATCATTCATGCCATCACCAACCATCAAAACTTTTGAGCCTTCTTTCTGAAGCTGCTCGATAAATTCTTTTTTGTCTTTTGGGGAATTATTAAAACGGATGTTTTTCCAACCGCTATACATCGAGATGAGTCGTTCTTTGTCGGAGTCGTTATCTCCGGAGAGTAAATGCAAATTGTATTCAGTCCCCAAATCTTTTAATAGTGCTTCTACCCCATCTCTATATTCACTTTTTATTTCATAATACCCTTTGTAATCACCATCAATTGCCAGATAAACAAATGATCTGCTTACAGACTCACTATTCTGAACATCGGATATTTTTTTAGTAACCAAAACAAAAGATTGTGAACCTATACGCACTTCTGAATTTCCCACAATACAACTAATACCCTCGCCGGGGATTTCTTTGTAATACTCAACAGACATAGTTTCTGAATCTTCTAAGGACGCATAAATCATTTTGCTTAGGGGATGTACAGAGTTTTTAACGGCACTTTTTACTTTGTTGTTTTCATCATCGCTAAGTGATTCGCTTGAGAATGATACCGTTTCATTTCCGGTGATTGTAAGTGTACCCGTTTTATCAAATACAATATCAGTGATTGATTTGAGATGTTCAACAATACGCGTGTTTTTAGAATAAAAATCTCTACGCCCCAAAAACCGCAAAGCGTTTCCTAATACAAAAGGAGTAGTTAAAGCAAGAGCACATGGGCAAGCAACTATTAAAACAGCAGTGAATACAAAAAGTGATTTAGAAGGATCGTTAACAGACCAATAAACTGCTCCACCAATAGCCAATACGGCAAGAACCATTGTAAAATATTTTGCTGTGATGTCAGAAAAGTTTTTTAGTACATCTACAGGTTGTTTTTTACTAAGATGGTCATTCCAAAGTTTTGTCAAATAGCTTTGAGATACTTCTTTAGCTACACTAATTTCAATTGCGGCACCTTTCTGTGTACCTCCAGCAAAAAGTTTGTCACCAATTCTTTTTGTTACCGGAGAGGATTCCCCTGTCACAAACGAATAATCGATATGAGCTTCACCGGAAATAAGATAAGAATCTGCCGGTATAATTTCGTTATTTCTAATAAGGAGTTTATCGTTTTCTCGGATGTGCTCTAAAAATACTTGTTTTTCAATTCCCTCTTTGTAAGCAGTAACTGCAATTGGGAAATAGGATTTTAGATTTCTTTCGAAATTAAATATTTCGTAGGTCTTATTTTGGAAAGCTTTACCCACCAATAAAAAGAAAACTAAACCGGA
>CALKUG010000015.1 GCA_937996765.1 uncultured Ignavibacteria bacterium | reverse complement strand
CAAAGAATTTCTCTCTGCCATATCTTAAAACTGGATTGGCATAGCCCATGAGCACTACGGGAACAGCATGTTCCTTTTTGATGTAAGAGGAGTACTCAAAAACATCGTTTAACGTCACTCCATTTTCAAGTGCTTTAGTAGAAGATTGTTGAATAACAGTGCCATCCGCCAGGGGGTCGCTAAACGGAATTCCAAGCTCGATAATATCCGCACCGGCTTCAATTACGTCACTTAATAATTTTTTAAACGATTCTTTATTGGGGTAACCTGCTGTTAAATATACGGCTAAACACTTTTTGCCTTCAGCTTTTTTGTTGAGAATAACGTTTGCTATCGTGCTCATTTAGTCTCTCCTAACGCAGCCATAATGGTGTTGATATCTTTATCACCTCTTCCGCTCACGTTAACAACTATTAGATCATCGGGCGAAGTTGTTGGCATAAATGTATCTAAGTAAGCAAATGCATGTGCTGTTTCAAGGGCGGGGAGAATACCTTCCATGCGACAAACCATTTGGGTTGCTTCGAGTGCATGAGAATCCTCTACGGAGTGATAAGTAACTCTGCCACTATCTTTCAGGAAAGAATGCTCAGGACCAACACCCGGGTAGTCTAATCCCGCTGATATAGAATGCACTTCCGAAATTTGTCCGTTGTTATCCTGTAACAAATAGGTGTTCATCCCTTGAAATACTCCGGGGGTTCCAAGTGTAAGCGTTGCACAATGTTTGTTGGTGGTAATTCCGTATCCCCCTGCCTCAATACCAATGAGTTTTACTGCGGGGTCATTAAGGAAATGGTAAAAAATTCCCATCGCATTAGAGCCACCGCCAACGCAAGCAATAATAGCATCAGGCAGTTTACCCGTTGCTAATAACACTTGCTCGCGTGCTTCTTTGCTGATAATAGATTGGAAGTCTCGTACAATCATGGGGTACGGGTGAGGACCAACAACCGAACCAATAATATAATGGGTGTCTTCAACATTGGTTACCCAATCGCGAATTGCTTCGTTGGTTGCATCTTTAAGAGTTTTACTGCCTGATGAAACGGGACGTACTTCAGCACCGAGTAATTTCATACGAAATACGTTAAGTTTTTGTCTTTCAACATCCACTTCACCCATATACACAACACATTCCAAACCAAACTTTGCACACACCGTGGCGGTTGCCACGCCGTGTTGCCCCGCACCCGTTTCAGCAATAATGCGTTTTTTGCCGAGTTTTTTGGCGAGGAGAATTTGTCCTAATGCATTGTTGATTTTATGTGCTCCTGTATGGCATAAATCTTCTCTCTTGAGATAGATTTTCCCTTTGCCGTAGTGCGCAGTGAGTCGTGCTGCAAAGGTGAGTGGAGTTGGGCGACCGTTATACTGCGTCTGTAACTCCTCGAGTTCGTCAACAAACGCCGCATCAGCCATTGCACTTTTGTAGGCCTCTTCGAGTTCCGAGAGGCCTGATATCAAAGTTTCGGGAACGTATTTACCACCGTAGCTACCAAACTTTCCTCCGGTATCGGGTAATGAATACGAACCGATTGAAGAGGGGGTCATTGTACTTCCTTTCCTACAATAGGAGCGATCAGTTTAATTTTTTCCAATAATTCTTTAAACATCTTTGGTGTTAATGATTGAGCCCCGTCGCTGAGAGCTTCTTCGGGTTTGTGATGTACTTCTATTACAAGTCCATCAGCACCGGCTGCCACTCCTGCTAAGGCCATAGGGGCAATTTTATCTTGTATTCCTACACCATGCGAAGGGTCAACGAGAATAGGCAAATGGGAGTGTTTTTTTATAACAGGCACAGCGTTCAAATCTAAAGTATTGCGTGTGCTTGTTTCAAAAGTTCTGATACCGCGTTCGCAGAGAAGAATATTATAGTTGCCCTGTGCGGTAATATACTCGGCACTGAGTAACAAATCTTCAACCGTGGCTGCCATACCGCGTTTAAGGAGAATGGGCTTCTGAGTTTTGCCTACCTCTTCAAGCAGTACAAAGTTTTGCATATTGCGCGCACCAATTTGAAGAATATCCGCAACCTCAACAATGGCGGGTATGTTCTGAGCATTAAGCACTTCGGTAACAATTTTTAATCCGAGCTCTTTTTTAACTTCTGCAAGATACTCCAAGCCCTTTTCTTTTAAACCTTGGAATGCATACGGACTCGAGCGTGGTTTATACGCTCCTGCTCTTAAAAATTTAATACCCATTTCTTTAAGTTGACCTGCAACATCAAATATCTGGTCGCGACTTTCAACAGAGCAAGGTCCTGCAATTATCATAAGTTCTTTACTACCTACAGAAGCGTTATCCCATTGAATAACAGTATCCTCGGGTTTCATCATTCTACTTACTAATTTGAATTTTTTAGATACCCTTACGGCATCTTGCACAGAAGGCATAACGAGGAAATCTTCTCGATTGAGAATGTTAGTAGGACCGGTGATACCGATAGCCAATTTTGTGGCACCCGGTATCTCGTGTGGTGTACAACCAAGAGATTCAATTCTCTGTTTTACTTTTTCGATATCGGTGCGTGGGGCATCGAGTCCCATAATTATAACCATAATGAACTCCTTAGTTCGTTGAGAGTTTTAAAAAATTGTTTAACTTTTTGTTTATCCTTTTTACCCGGCTCGCTTTCGAGTGATGAAGCTACATCAACCGCAAGCGGATAAAACTGATTGGCTAATTGCCTGAGTGAATCGGAATTTATACCGCCGGCAATTATCGCTTTATCTCGTAGTTGCTCGGGTATTCCGCTCCAATTAAAGTTCAATCCCGTACCGCCGTATTCCGTTGGTGAATAGGTATCGAACAGAAAATAGTCAGTGCCGTAGGTTGGCACTCTACTGTAGTCAAAGTCATTATGGACTCTAAACGCTTTTATTACGGGTAGTGAAAATTGTGAACAAAACTCGGGCGACTCTTCTCCGTGTAATTGAAGAGTGGTTATACCTGTTTGTTCTATCGTTGTATTAATTTCTGACTCTGATGCATTTACAAACACTCCCACTTTAGCAACAAAAGGGGGGAGTTGTTTAATGATCTCAGCGGCTGTTTCTGGTGAAACACAACGTTTGCTTTTGGAATAAAAAATAAAGCCAAGTGCTTGTGCCCCAAGTCCTGCGCAC
>CALKUG010000014.1 GCA_937996765.1 uncultured Ignavibacteria bacterium | reverse complement strand
GCTATGTGCGAGAAAAACTTTCCCACATCTCGAAAAATTAAGTCTGTGAGTGATGTAATTTCTTTGTTACCTCCGCCATACCAGAACTGATCCCAACTCATCTGACTTTTTCCGTACATTTCATAGGCAATATTCATATAGTTGGTATTGAAGAAAAAACTTCCTTTTTGTGCCAAGGTATGCAACCCCCATGGTGTGATAACCACAAAAAACACTGCAATGTAAGCCCCGAGTTGCAGAGCAAGGTTTTTCCATTGTATGGGTCGCAGAATTAAGAGCATTGCTATAACAAAACCGGCAATCAAAAATACTCCGTTGTACCTCGTAAGGTATGCCAATCCCGTAAATACTCCGGCCATTATCACCGATTTTAATGTAACCGACTTTGGTATCAAAACCATTGCGATAGCAGAAAAAGCCAACATATTAAAAAACATATCGGTGCCGCTGCTATAGGTATATTGCACAAATGTTTGATTAGCTGCCGTAACCAAAACGACCACCAATGCTATGTAGGGATTGAATAGTGAATTGATAACTTTATAACTCAGCACCAAAAACACCGAAGCTGAAACAAGAGCGAGAAGCATTCCCGAAATAAAAAAATCACCTACAAAAAACTCAACAAATGCGAGAGCAATAGGGTACATTGGTCCCCTGAAACTATCTATGGTAACAATGCCTTGGGCTAATTCTTTAGCATTGGGTACGTAAGTCCAGAAAAAATCCGTCTCAACGCCATAATCACCAACCTTGTGAAAACTAAAGCTAATAACACTCATTACAACAAAGTAGAGAGCACCTAAAACGTAAGGGGTAAATGAGTGTGAGAGAATTAAGTCTGTTTTCTCAAAGAGAGAGGATGATTGAGAAGTGTTTACTTTTTTTGTCGTGTTTTTTTGAATTTTGCTCATAGTATTACAAAAATAGGTTGATTGCCACAAAAGACAATCAACCTATTAACTTAAATTAAAATGAAATTATAACTGCTTAGCAAGAACCATAACCGTAATTGCACTTACGAGTATTCCAAGAGTATCTCTTGTTATTTCCCAAACGGTTGGACCCTTATCATCACTTTCAACGATTTTAGGAGCAAGAACTACATTAATAGTAGAACCCTCCATAGCATCGGGGTTAGATGAAAACAAACCTAATCCAACTTTGTTAATTTCACCATTGGGCATTGTGTAGAGGATATAATCTGCATCCTCAGCCAATCCGCCGGCTCTATCTATATAATCACCAACGGTAAAACCTTCATTATAATTAAATAATCCGGGATTGTTCACACCGCCTGTTACATTCACAACATTAGGTTTAGTTGGGATAAATAAAACATCTCCTGATTTTAAGATAATGTCTTGCTCATCATCACCATCTTCTATTAAAGAGACTAAATCAAGAACGACTCTGTTTCCGCCACGTGTTAACGAAAAACCATTTGCAAATGCTTCACTACTTAAACCTCCGGCTTTTTTAAGAATCGAAGAAAGTTTTTCCTCTCTTGATTCTAATACATAATTACCTGGAAATCTAAACTGACCAGTTACAGAAACCAATCTTTGATCCTCAACATTGGGGTTTCTACGAATAGAAATAATGTCTTTGTGTTTTAGAATGAATTTTGTCGTATCTCTTGAGCTAATTCCGAGTGTCATATCTAAAGGAATTTCATATGTAACACTAATAGAATCTCCGGTGTAGCCGCTTGGTATCACACGGTTAACATACGCAATTGTACGGAGAGCTTTTTCGCCAAAACCTCCAGCCTGAAGTATAGCATCCTCTACGGTCATGTTAGTACTAAGTGCTAATGTTGTTGGAGCTTTGACCTCACCGTTAATGGAGACAAATTCATTTATCACCTTAGTAACATCAACTTTGTAAATGTTCACTAAATCACCACGGCGCAAAGGCATATTATACTCGGGTTCGCTCATCAGCTTAGTTAAGTCGAAGGGGATAATTCGTGTTGTGCGTCCATCGGGATTAATACGAATAAGATCGCCTCTCAACATAAATGCTTGTGCGGTATAGTAAGGGTCAAGTAAACCACCAGCTCTAAACACAAGATCGTAAAGGGTAAGAGAATCTGCATATTCGATGGTAACAGGCTTTCTAACAAACCCAGCAATCGAGACAGAACGACGCTCAACAAGTTCATACTTCGAATAAATACGAATCTCATCCCATTGCTGCAATTTTAAATTGTGTTCGGGGTCTCCACCAAGTGCCTTTTTAAGATCTATGGTAAGGAATGAACGGGTAGAATCGAGGTTAGTTCTTATAATCTCAGCTCTATCTAAGTAGGTATCAGGCCAAATACCTTCAGAAATCTCAATAATGTCATTGAGGTAAGTCTGATTATTGATTTGGTAGTTACCCGGACGGCGTACCGACCCACTAATGGTTACATAGTTGTAGAGAATATTAAGAATAGGGAATATGGTTATTTTATCACCATCTGAGATTGTGAAATCTTTATTTTTATCGTTTACATACACCGATAAATCAACATCAACCACTTCGCGTTCAGGACCAAAATTTTGACGTTGGTTAAATGGTATGATACGCTCTATTTGTGCTCTACCAGCATAACCCGTAGCTTTAACACCACCGGCAAATTGGAGCAATGATTGGAAATTTTCGTTTTCCTTTAATTCATAAATGGCAGGACGTAAAACTTCACCCTGAACAGCCACTGACTTCTTACGAGCAGGAATAAATATTACATCATTGTTTTGGAGACGAACATCACCGATGAGTCTGCCTTTTAACAAATAATCGTAAATATCCACTTTTGCAATTTCTTTGTTGTTTCTTATCACTCTAATTTCGCGAAGTGAACCAAGAGTAGTTGGACCACCAACCGCGTATAAAGCATTAAAAACCGTTGCAAAACTGGAAATATTATATCCACCGGGTCTAGGAACTTCACCAAGTACAAAAATTCTGATTGGTTTTAATTTTGAAAGTGAAACATCAAGGAAAATAGTAGAGGGCTCTGTTTTTAATCCTTCGTAGTGCTTGCTCAAGAATGCGGTCATTCTGTCAGCCAAATCTTTGTATTGAATACCCGAAACAAAAAACTGACCAGCAGTAGGGATAAACACATTACCTTGTTGGTCAACTTCGAGCTGATATTGCAATTCTACTTCTCCCCACAAATAGAGCCGAAGCATATCGCCAGGACCTATTAAATATCCTGGGTCAATTGGTCCAACAGCTGTAGGTTCAAAGGATGCGGGAATATTTGCAAACAAATCGTAACCAAAGTAGGGTAGCTCTCCAACCGTTTGAACTTTTTCTGCAACTGTTGCTTGTTGCTGACCCTGCACAATTGTTTCAGCTTTCGGAGCATCAACAATCACGTCCTCAGTGGTACCACTCGGAGGAGCGGCAACATTTGATTCAACCGTTTTGTCAGACATAATATATTGCTTCACAAAAACATCATAATCCATTCCGTATTGCTTGGCCAGTTCACGCGCCTGCGGTTCGGTTATGTTTCTGCGGGCCAACTCTGCCTTAACATCGTCTTGAGTATAAATACCCTGACCCTTTAATTGCTCCATGGCTTGCTGCTCTTTGATTTGAGCGTTAGCAATAAAAAATGTAAATAATAAAAATAATATTGTTAGCTGTTTCATATTCCCGGGATGTTTATTGAATAGAACGTTGAAGTTTACCTAAAAAGGCAAACTCCAACTGTTAAATATACCTTTAAATAATCATATTCTGAAACTAATTAGTTGGTCTATCCTTCATGGGTGTGAATGCAAAAAACTCATCGTAAAACCGCTGTGTGTAGTTCTTTAACAATTCATCTATTCTTTCTTCTTTTGGCGAACTAATCACTAAACCTGCATGATACTGTTTTTTGAGTCTCCATACTACTTCTTTGTCGTTAAATTGATCCAAATTGGGATACTCTTGTTTTGCCAAAGAGTTCAGGAGAGCCGCAAAATTCTTCTTTATTTTA
>CALKUG010000013.1 GCA_937996765.1 uncultured Ignavibacteria bacterium | reverse complement strand
GTAAATACAACGAGGAGAATTTTCGGCACACCTCAACAGGTCTAAATTTTTATGGTTATTTCGGAAATGCGGTTGCATTCAGTTTTATGTTCAGAGATAATAGTCTGATTACTGATGAAAAAAATGTTTCGCAACGGTTTTCTCCCAAGCGTGCCATTAATCTCACCATGACTTCGAGTAACAACTATCAATTTAGCGATGTTAAAACCTCTTTGAGTTATGGATGGAGCTGGGGCTCAATAACCGCAGCAAACGATGTTATTGAAATGGGTTACGGAAAGGGCGGAAAAATTATTCTCTCCTCCTATGCCCCTTCCTATCCCTTTATTCGCTTGGATATTAAACCAACTTCATGGCTTTCGTTTGATTATTTCCATGCTTGGTTAAATTCGAACATTGCAGATACAACCCGTTTATACAATACATTAAATCCTCCTGCAAAGCGTATTGTCTATAGGGACAAATACCTTGCATCGCATTCGGTAACGGTTACTCCATTTACAGGACTTGATTTGACCTTAGGTGAATCCATTATCTATTCAGATAAATTTGAACCTGCTTATTTATTCCCACTAATGTTTTTCCGTTTAGCCGACCACCAATTAAGTAACGGTAGCAACGATGCGGGCGATAACTCACAGTTCTTTTTTGTTGCAAGCTCAAGGAATCATATTCCCGATACACACTTATATTTTAATCTATTGATAGATGAAGTGGGTCTCTCAACATTTTTTATTCCGGAACAACAGCGACATCAATTTGCATTTTCCATTGGTGGCTCAAATTCGGGCAGTTTAGTTGATAACCTCACACTGAGTGCAGAGTTTACTAAAATTTATCCTTGGGTGTATCGCCATTACATTGACACCCAGACCTATCAGAACGATGGATTTGGACTTGGACACTGGATGGGACACAATTCCGACCTTCTGTACTTCTCAGCAGAATACACCATTATGCGTGGTGTTGATGTTTACGGAAGCTATATGTTGGCACGCAAAGGCGGAGACGGCGAAGTGAAACAGCAATATGTTACTCCTTCTGTACCCCACCTCTTTGGACCACGGAAATTTTATTCATTCGCAACATTGGGGGCAAGTTACGAACCCATACACGATGTTGTTGTTCGCGCCAATCTCTCACTTGCCGAAACACGTTTTGAACAAGATTTTGGAGTTACACTTACCAACAATCGTAATGACTTTGAATTTTATGTGAGCTACGGATTCTAAAACAATTGAGAATTAAACAAAAATGGCTCGGGAAACCGAGCCATTTTTGTTTTAAAGAGGATTTTGCGGAATGATGATACTACAGTCCCGATTGCATCGGGATTCCATCACTTCGTGATGAAAACTAGATTAATTGCTGCATGCCGAAGAGCCTGCCCCGAGTTTACTCGGGGTATGCAACGCAATTTGTTATTGCTTCATGAACTCTGCAATTTTTTCGACAACAAACGTTATTTGTTCCGTTGTTAATTCGGGATAAATTGGCAATGCAAGCGATGTTGTTGCTGCTTCATCGGCAACAGGGTAAACATCTTTTGATGATTCAACTTCTGCAAAACACTCTTGCTTGTGGAACGGTACTGGATAATACACCTCGCATCCAATATCATTCGCTTTCAAAAAATCCCATAACGCATCACGTTTTTGAACACGAATAATATATTGATTGTAGATATGGTAATTTTTATGACCTGATTCCTTATAAACAGCTTTAGGCAAAAGAACTGAATTCTTTTGGTCGTAAGTAGTTTTACCTGTCTCTTCCGCCAAACCATTTTCAACAAAAAGTTTTGTATAAAGCTCGGCATTTTGTCTTCTTTTTTCAGACCATGAATCGAGATGAGGCAACTTCACTCTCAACACTGCTGCTTGTAAAGCATCAATCCTGAAATTACCACCGATGTATTTGTGGTAATATTTTGGTTCAGCTCCGTGTACACGTAGTATTTTTAACTGTTTAGCAAGATGCTCATCGTTAGTTACTACCAAACCACCATCGCCAAAACAACCTAAGTTCTTACTTGGAAAAAATGAATAACAACCAATATCACCAATGGTGCCGGCACATCTGCCATCGCTATACTGCGAGCTTATTGCTTGTGCGCCGTCTTCAATAACTCGTAAATCAAACTCTCGAGCAACTTCCATAATGGTGTTCATATCAGACGACTGTCCGTACAAGTGCACAGGAATTATCGCCTTCGTTTTTGAAGTTACTTTTTCTCTGATTTTTGTAGCATCTATGTTAAACGTAACAGGGTCGCTATCCACAAACACAGGCACAGCGTTCAATCGTGAAACTGCTCCAGCTGTTGCAAAAAACGAGTATGAAGGAACAATAACCTCATCACCAGCTTTGATATCACACGCCATAAGAGCTAATAGCAACGCATCCGTTCCTGAGGAAACACCGTAACTATATTTAACTCCGAGGTATGCAGAGCATTCTGCTTCAAAGTCTTCTACTTCTTTACCGAGGATAAACATCTGCGATTCAGCAACCTTAATTAACGCTGCATCCAGCTCAGGTTTTAATGCATTGTACTGTTGCTTCAAATCTAAAAGAGGTACTTTCATAATAAAATCCTTTTATTGTTTTACTTCTTCAACTCTACCATCAATAAATCGGTAAGTAATTCCCGACTTTTCGCAGTAAGCGAATCCATTGTTATCAAATACTAATTTATTACCGGCTTCACTATACCAACCTTTTACTCTGGCAGGACTGCCAACCACTAATGCAAAATCGGGAACATCTTTTGTCACCACGGCTCCAGCGCCCACAAATGCAAAGCGACCTATTGTTATTCCGCACACAATGGTTGAGTTTGCTCCAAGTGAAGCACCTTCGCGAACTAATGTTTTTTTGTAGTACTGCGCGCCAACCTGCGGGTATTTGCTTCGAGGATTTAAGATGTTAGTGAACACCATCGAAGGACCGCAAAATACAAAGTCCTCCAATTCCACCCCCTCATATACAGAAACGTTATTCTGAATTTTTACATAATTGCCAATCTTAACATTATTAGCCACATTAACATTTTGTCCTATAACACATTTTTCGCCAATAACAGCGCCTGTTTGAATATGGGAGAAATGCCAAATCTTTGTTCCACTCCCAATCGTTGCACCCTCATCAACCACAGCATATTGATTTACATAAAAATCGTTTTTGCTCTCAGCCATTATACAGTTCCTTTTGAGCCGCTTCGAGAATGCGAAGTACCTCTACAGCATGTTTGCCATCGGTAAGAGGTTGCTCGCCTTTAAGCACGCAATGGAAAAAGTGTTTTTGCTCTTCAGCTAACGGTGCTTGTTTTTTTATTTCTACAAATTCTGTCGAGCCTTCGAATGGTTCAATTCTACCGTCAACGTTTTTAAAACCCTTTGAGTAAAACTTTAATTTATTTTCTTTAACAGTGTCTTCAAAAACAAACATACCTTTTGAGCCAATAACAACTAGGCGATGTTCCTTAAAAGGATGCAACCAACTCACAAAACTATGGGCATGTATGTTTCCCGGATATTCCAACACCGTTATGGTTGAATCCTCAATACCTGGTTGAATAAATGCTGCACCATGTGAGGAAACGCGAGTGGGATTGCTTTCAGTAAGATATTGCATTATTGAAATATCATGCGGAGCAAAACTCCACAAACTATTTTCTTCAGTTCTCACGGCACCCAAGTTAAGTCGGTTGCTATAAATGTACTGAAGGTCACCAACTTTACCCGAGGTTAACCCTGCCTTAATTGCTCTAATTGCTTCATGATACAACAACACGTGTCCGACCATGAGCACCAATTTATTTTCTTCGGCTATTTTCACCAACTCTTCCGCTTCCGCTGAAACAAGGGTTATTGGTTTTTCAACCAAACAGTGCTTGCCTGCCAATAGAGCTTGTTTAGCTACAGAGTAGTGAGTATGAGCGGGTGTTGCAATTATAACAGCGGAAAGGTCTTCGGATTGTAGTAATTCGTTAAAGTTAGTTGTAAACTTAAGATCAGGTGAAATTGCTTTAACCTTAGTTTCGGCAGAGGCGTCTCCATCACAAACAATAATATGATCGTGTGCTAATAGCTCGCTTGCGGTTCTTACATGGTTTACACCCCAGCGCCCAGCCCCAACAATGCCCAAACGAAAATTACTAAACATATTAAACTCCTGTTTATGCCTTAAAGTATTTACCCGAAATTACGTTCACATTCTTGAAGGCGTTTCGTGTATCAATAATTAACTGCGCATTCTCGGCAATTTCTTGATAGTTAAAACTATCGTGGTTAGTGCTTAAAATAACAGCATCATAACTCGATATTGTTGTGGGATTCAAAGAAATTGAGACCATCTCAAAAGTGTATTTTCGAGTTTTTGGCAACTGAGCAACATAGGGGTCGGAATAATCAACCTCAGCACCAAGTTCTCTAAACAACTCAATGAGTCGCAACGATGGAGATTCCCTCATATCATCAACGTTCT
>CALKUG010000012.1 GCA_937996765.1 uncultured Ignavibacteria bacterium | reverse complement strand
AACCAATATAAACACAATGCCCGAGAAATGATTACATAGCAGAATACGATTCGCCCTTTTCTACCAACATGCATTCCCTAACGGGAATATTAAATCCGTTTCATCACGAAGTGATGGTATTCCTGGTCGTTGTGGTTGGCTACAGTCCCGAATAAATTAGGGATTAATTCCCTTCGGGAATAAAACGACGGTTGTACAGATGCGATATCATGATATGCAATTCGCGCATCTCTAATTGTTCTGTTTCATCACGAAGTGATGGTATCCCGAGCTTTGCTCGGGACTGTAGCCCTTGCAATCCCAACCCAACCCCGCATCCCTGCGGGATGCAACAAATTTGAAAATGTTCCAAACCTCGACACGTTGTGGCATACCCCGACACGTCGGGGCAGGCACTTCGGCATAGAATTATTATTTTGATGCCGTTTTCTACAGTCCCGAATAGATTCGGGATTGATTCCCTTCGGGAATAAAATAACAGAGGTATAGATTCGCCTATCTCTACCAACGTCCATTCCCTAACGGGAATAACAATTTCCGTTAATCCCGAGCATTTACTTCAACAACACCATTTTTTTAACCGAAATATGGTCGCCTGATTGCAACTTGTAAAAATACACACCACCTGTGAGACCATGTGCCACAAACTCAACCTCATGCTCTCCTGCGGGCTTTACCTCATCCACCAACACTGCAACTTCATTACCCAAAACATCAAACACTGTTAGAGTTTGCCGCGATGTTGTAGCGTTCATCCATCTAATTCTCGTACTTGGATTAAAAGGATTTGGGTAGTTCTGGTGTAATGCAAAGTCGGTTGCTAAAACTGGTTCTCGGTCTCCCCTCAGAGGTCCAACTCCATTGAGAGTTACCACATAGTTGCTATCTGAAGAAGCCGCAAACTTCACCAATAAACTCGAACCTCTGTAAAAGTATGATTTGGAGGATGCGCTAAACTCCGATTCGGAACCCACAGCGGGAATGCTCTCGTTGTTTACTAAAACGGAAAGCGGTGATTTATTAATTAAACGCATATCAACTGTGTAAACTCGCTGTTTTACTATACTGCTAAAACTTCCAATAGGTTTTTCCACGCTTACAATCATTCCTTCAGAAGCAGCAGTTTGGGTGAATGTAGTTTTACTGTAAGCACCGTTGAGGTAGTCGAGTGTTTTCCCGTCATCCTCATAGAGTGTGAAAGATGATGGATTACCGTTCAATGAAGGATAAATAAGCAAACGTAGGGAATCCATTGGGAACTCATCGGAGTATTGCATTATGGGCATCAGAGGAGTAATGCTGCCGAGTTTTACAAACAAGGGAATGCGATTCAGAGGAGCAGAAACTTGTGCGGAAATGGGACCGTTGTAAATAGTATTATCGTGGTAATTTATCCACTGACCTTCAGGAAAAGTTACACTACGCGAAACTGCCCCCGCTGTAAGAACTGGAGCAACAAAAAAGTTATCGCCAAATAAAAATGAATCGTACTGATTAGCAAAGGAACCTGCATTTTGTTTTCCCCAGAACAATGGTCTCACTAATGGTGCGCCGTTTGTTTGTGCCTCATGGGCAAGCGTATAAATGTATGGCATCAATTGATAACGGAGCTCGATGTACTCCTTAGCTATATTCTCCGCGGTTACACCATAACCCCAAGGTTCTCGCGATTGATTATCAACGCCATGGGCACGCATTATCGGTGAGAAAGCACCAAACTGAATCCATCGTATGTATAGCTCCGAAGTGGTCGTTCCCGTAAATCCACCCAAATCGGAGTGGTGATAAGGGATTCCCGAGAGTCCCGAATTAAGCATCATGGGAATTTGTCCTGCCAAGCCCTGAAACGAAGTAGCAACATCGCCCGACCAAGTAATTGCGCCGTAACGCTGCACACCCGCAAATCCTGAGCGCGTAAGATTAAACAAACGTTGATTGGGCTTGAATGCATTGAATCCATCGAAAATTGTTTTTGCCCAAAGAAGATTATAGATATTGTGAATTTTATTTGCCGAACCGAGGTGATGCACCATATCGCCGTTGTGTCGCTCGGGTTCGCCCAAATCTGTCCACACGCCACCTAAATCTCCCCAGAACTCAGTGTGTTTATTCCACCACCACTGTGCCGCCTCGGGGTTAGTAATATCCAACAATGCTGCATTGCAACCGCACGACCACCAACCTTCTAAATTATATGTGGTATTGTTTGCATTTTTTGCAAAGTAACCTTTGCTACTCCCTTCGCTGTAGTTTTTTGATCGCTCCACAACATAGGGCTCAGTAATCACAACAGTTTTCATCCCACGATTGAGGAAATCACGCAACATGGCTTGGTAATTCGGGAATCTGCTTGCAGACCAACTAATATCACCCATATTATCAAACCAGTAGAGGTCGAGTACAATGGCATCGCAGGGTATTCGTTTGTTGCGAATGGTATTTACAAAAGTTTGTGCTTGCCCTTCGTTGCGGTATCCGTATTTTGATTGAATGTAACCAAACGCCCAGCGTGGTGGTAAGGGCTGTGTGCCTGTTAATTGCGAATAGAGATCTAATTGGCGCTGCTGATTTCCCGCAAACAGATACACCGAAAGTTCGCCTCCCGATG
>CALKUG010000011.1 GCA_937996765.1 uncultured Ignavibacteria bacterium | reverse complement strand
TTTTTTGACTTTGCGTAATTGTGAAAGGAAGCGAATGAATAAAGGATGAGAGTATGTTGGGGTCGGGTAACAGTGCATTGCCCTCTTCAAGACGTATTCTTGAGTTTTTTTTCATCGCAAGAAGAAGCTCATAATAAAAAATCTCTTCGAATGCGGCTCGGCGTCCTGCCTGCAACAAATTTTCTTGCGAAGAGGGAAAATGGAGCTCTCGGATAGTTTGGCTTATCGGGAGCAGTTTATGCTTACTACAAATTTCATCTGAAAGAGTTTCTTCAAACTGATCAGCATACTGTTCAACAACGGAATGTATTAAACGTCGGAACGAATTATCGCCTAAATTCATTTCGCGGATTTCGGGTGGAATTGAGTAGAAGGGAATAATTTTGCCGGTGTTGTAGAAAGCACCAGAATCTTCGGCGCTTAAAAAATCTAAATCAGGATGCGAAAATGATAGCTCTCCTTTGCTGTCGAGTATCGGTTTTCCTGAGATGGCGTAGGTGTCACCGGAATGAAATTTCTTTTCGAAGAATTTAATCCCATTAAACCATAGACACGAAAATTCACCCGAAGAATCACCAAATCGTACTAAAAGCATCCTGCCTCTTTTACCATAACGAATGGTTGAGGTAAGAACTTGGGCAATAATGGTTAACTCGCCTTGAAAGCCCGAGTCAGCATAGTCTGTTGCTTCTTCGATTGATACAATGGTTGAACGATCAATATATCGAGTGGGGTAATGGAGAAGAAGATCGAGCACTGAGTTGAAACCGGCATTTCCAAACGCTTGTTCACGTTTGGCGCCAATAGACTTCAGGGATGAGAGTCGGATTGATTCAAGAGACGTCAATAGAGCCCCTTAACGGCTTTTAGTAGGATTCATCCTTACGGTTGCGGGTCATAAGGTCCATTGTGGCTTTAATGGGGTCCTTATCCTCGAATAAAATCTTATACACTTCGGTCACTATCGGAACTTCAACTTTGAACTTTACGGCAAGTTCCGAGGCTGAGCGAGATGTTTCCACACCCTCTGCAACAGCAGTCATGGTTTTAAGTACTTGCTTAAGATTCATGCCGGAGCCAATTTTTTCGCCAACGTATCTATTACGACTATGTTTGCTCATGCAAGTTACGATTAGGTCGCCCATGCCTGAGAGGCCTGCGAAAGTTTCGGGCTTAGCACCCATTGCGATACCGAGACGTGATATTTCGGCAACGCCACGAGTCATAAGAGCGGCTTTTGTGTTATCGCCATAGCCGATGCCATCTAAAATGCCCGCACCAATGGCTATTACATTTTTAAGAGATCCGCCAAGTTCAACTCCAATGATATCGGAAGAAGTGTAAACTCTAAAGTATGAGGTCATAAACATAGCTTGCACAAACGAAGCGGTATCTTTGTTCACAGAAGCGGCGGTTACCGTTGTGGGAATATTTCTGCTCACTTCTTCAGCGTGAGAAGGACCTGAAAGAGTAGCTATAAGCTCGTTAGAGAGCTTAGGGTGAACCGAAAGCAACATTTGGGACATTGTGAGGTGAGTTTTATTTTCAATGCCCTTGGAAACGCTTACAATAGCGGTATCCTTAAGGTCGTTGTAATCAATTTTTGAAATAATTCCGCGAGCAAATTGAGAAGGGACGGCAAGTACTAACATTTGCTTTTTCTGAGAAGCTTCATCAAGTTTGTTGATTACCGTTATTTCATCGGGCAAATCAATACCGGGCAGATAAAGCTTATTCTCACGCTTTCGCTGCATTGTTTTTGCGTAGGAACGATCAAACTCCCAAAGGGATACTTGATGACCGTTTTTAGCTAAAATAATTGCTAATGTAGTTCCCCACGCCCCTGCGCCTAAAACTGTGACATTCATTCTTCGGAGTTCTTTTTCTTGAATGATATTTTACTCTCGCTACCTTGAAGTATTCGAGTGATGTTTTTGCGATGTGTGTAAATAATCAAGATAAAAATACCAAATGTAAAGGGTAATAAGGTGTTGTAACCTTGTACTTCAGCACCAAAAACATTTTCACGAATCATGAGCATTAACGGAACGGTAACTGCACCTATAATTGAGCCGAGTGAAACATAACGTGAAACGGCTACAACCAATATGAAAACACCAATTCCCATTAACATGTCAACGGTTGAAACTGCGAGCAACATTCCTAAAGCAGTTGCAATACCTTTGCCACCACGGAAGTTTGCAAAAATACTCCAAATGTGTCCAATAACGGCCGAGAGTCCGGCAATAATCTGAATCAGGGTGTAATCAGTAAAAAAAGTAGGATTATTAACATCGGGTTTGGAAATAAAGTACAGTTGTGAGACCAAAAGTACTGCAATTAACCCTTTTAAGGTATCGAGGAGTATTACTGTTACGCCCCACTTCCATCCAACAACGCGAAATACGTTGGTACCGCCGGCATTGCCACTACCATGGTCGCGAATGTCTAATCCCTTTACATATCTTGTAATGAGAATAGCATTAGGTATAGAACCTAAGAGATAGGAGAGTGATACAATAAGAGCCAAAATTAGCATTTACTACCTTTAATGTTAAAAATACTAAACCAAAAATACAATTTAATGCTCTAAAAGCAACCCAATTCTTTGGAACAACAACCAAACAAGTTGGGAGCATTCTACGCAATGTATTACAAAAATAATTAAAAAAAAGTGAAAAACGAAATTTTGGTTAGCTGGTGGGAAAGTGGACAGGGGTCAGTGGACATAGGACAGAGGAAACAACATCAGATTTAGGAGGCAGTCTAAATAACCCATTATCACCAAATTAAATCGTGCTTTCGCTACAGAAGCTTTCCGATCAGTTCAACATCTTCTTTGGT
>CALKUG010000010.1 GCA_937996765.1 uncultured Ignavibacteria bacterium | reverse complement strand
CCCTTTTCGTGACCAAATAGCTCGGATTCGATTAATTCATTAGGGATTGAGGCGCAGTTTATCTCAACAAAAGGTCCCTTTTTGCGGGCACTTTGTTCAAAAATAGCGCGTGCAACCAATTCTTTTCCCGTTCCGTTTTCTCCTGTAATAAGTACACGAACATCAGTTTGAGCTACTTTTTCTATAATATCCCGAATTAACTCTATGCTTCGGCTTTTTCCTAAGATAGTAGTTTCGCCAAAGAGGTCTTTTTTAATCTCGGCATTTTCCTTTTTCAGGGAAACAGATTCAACCCCATTTCTTACCGCAATAAGTAACTTATCGCGATCAATGGGTTTTTCGATAAAATCGAATGCCCCAAGTTTTGTTGCTTTGATTGCATTTTCGAGATTACTGAAAGCAGAAATTACAATAATTGCTGTGGGTAACAGTTTAGTTTGAACTTTCGTAAGCAATTCAAAACCGGTCATTTCAGGCATTTGAATATCAATTAAAGCTACATCGTAACTGTTGGAGAGGAGGAGACTAAGTCCTTCGGTTGAAGAGGATGTACCCGTAACACTGTAACCCTCGTATTCGAGAATCATAGTTAAACTATCTACAATTTGGGGTTCATCATCTATTATGAGAATTGAGTGTGTCATAAACATTCAAAAAGAATTGAGAAGGCAGTGCATGGGGGTTGTTTTCGATAGCCCGCCCAAAAGCCCTTCCGGCTTCGTTAATTAACAAATCACGGGGGTCTGCTTTGGATTGCACCTTAAAATACTGTTCAAAATACTCTACAAAATAACCAAATAGCGAAGCGAAATCAAATAAACCCACAGAATTAAGCTCTAAAAAAGCACTACCAAAAAAATGTGCTATTTTATCAGAGTCATCGCCCCCATATTCATCCGAAAAACGCAGTAGTTTTTTTGGTAAAAGCTGTTGTTTAATTTCAAATAACGAATCTCCTACGGAAGGGAGATAAAAATGCAGGGTTAATCCGCTATACGGCACTGATATTGGGAAAGTACGCACACCAACACTCCCAAACGTTAGAGTAATGAGGGTGCGATTTAAATCCTGATCGCAGATTTGGAATACTGAACGATAGAGAGAATCGAGTTTTGTAAGGTCGTCAATATCTGCACTCCGAAATAAATCGCTCTTAATTGAAAGCATGTTCGCCATTGCTTCCATATCTTGAGCGAGCGTGCTTTTTTGAGCAATAAGAGTACTTGCACAAAAAATAAGGAAACAGAGCACAAAAGTTGAGTATCTAATAATTAAAACCTTGTAAATAAACCTTATAAAACTGTATTGTAAATATTAGCCAATTCCGTATTTTATCAAACTATTCTTTATAATGTTTACTAACTTGTTACCAATGTTAGAAAGAGCCGTTTTAACTCTCGAACATTATGCAAAAGAAGTAAAAAAGTATATCTCAAGCTGAAAAAAGTTTCAGAAAAATAAATTACTAATTAACATACAATCATTTAATTTAATTAAAGCAGTACCATGAGAATAGGCGTACCAAAAGAAAGCAAATTTGAAGAACGCAGAGTTGCATTAACTCCAGCCGGCGTGGATTCGTTGGTAAAATCAGGACATGTAGTTTATGTTCAGAGCGGAGCAGGCGAAGGTTCACATTTTGATGATGAAAATTACAAAAAAGTTGGAGCTCAGATTGTCTATAGCCCCGATGAAGTGTATCATCGAAGTGAAATAATTAGTCGTGTTTCGGTGTTGACCGAAGAAGACATACCCTATATTCAAGAAAACCAGGTGATTTTTTCATTTTTGCATTTAGCAATTACCAAAAAGAAGATAGTGCAAACCTTACTCGAACGTAAGGCAGTAGCTATTGGGTACGAGCTTATTGAAGATTATATGGGTGCACCCATACTCCAGAGTATGTCGGAGATAGCAGGGCAGTTGTGCATTCAGGTTGGCGAGCAACTCTTAAAAAGCTACATTCCTGTTTCGCGTGGAATATTGATGAGCGGTATAACCGGAGTTGCCCCTGCTTCAGTGGTAATACTTGGTGCAGGTGTAGTTGGAACTGCCGCAGCACGTGCTGCTTTAGATAGAGGTGCACATGTAGTGGTTCTCGATAAAGACTTGCACAGATTACATAAGGTTGATGAAGTGCTCAATAGAAAAGTAACCACTGTTGTTGCAAATCCTTCAACCATAGCTCGTGGTGTTAAGTACGCCGATGTGTTTATTGGTGCGGTTCATGTTAAGGGACACAAAGCCCCACATGTAGTTACCGAAGAGAATGTAAAAACAATGAAAAAGGGTGCAGTAATAATTGACGTTGCAATTGACCAAGGTGGTTGTATTGAAACAAGTCGACCCACCACAATATCCAATCCGTTTTTTGTTACTCACGATGTAATTCACTATTGCGTTCCAAATATGACCGCTTTAGTGGCTCGTACTGCAAGTATGGGTATTACAAATGCCTTACTTCCTTATTTACATCTCATAGCAGATAGCGGACTTGAATCGGCTTTGATGGAAGATGTTAACTTTGTAAAAGGTGTTTGCACCTATAACGGATACTGTACCAATGAGTCTATAGCTGAGGCTTTTAACACTGAGTACCGTCGTATAGTTTTGTTTCCAAATAATTGAGGTTTAGTATGATAGCAGAATCAACTGTAGTGAACAATATGGCGCCGAACCTTTATAAAAACTACCTACAAAAAGTGGTTTCGCCTGAGGTTGCGGTACAAGCGGTTAAAACCGGAGATAAAGTATCTGTTCATTCCAATTGCGCTTTTCCCACAACGTTGATAAAGGCATTGGTTAACAGAAAAAGTGAACTGCGTAATGTGAATTTGATGCATGCTTTATCTGTAGGCAAACTTCCTTATTTAGAAGAGGGAATGGAAGAGTATTTTTGGCATAATTCCTTTTTTCTCGGAGCAGAAGCGCGCAAAGCATTAAAAGAAGGAAGAGCAGATTTTACTCCGATTTATTTGTACGAGTACCCTTTACTTTTTGCGAAGGGAATACTTAAACCCAATGTTGCACTGGTGCACCTTTCACCCCCGGATGAACATGGATTTTGTAGCTACGGCGTTGAAGTAGGATTGATGAAAACTCCCGCCGAAAAAGCTGATATTATTATAGCACAGGTTAATCACCAAATGCCTCGTGCCCTGGGCGATAGTTTCATTCATATTAACAAAATTGATTACATTGTTGAAGTTGATGAACCCATTGCCGAATTACCACAAGGTTTTGAAGATGTTGACCCCGAGCAGATGAAGATATACCGTCAAATCGGTAAAAATATCGCAGATATGATTGAAGACGGATCCACTTTACAACTTGGAATAGGTGTTATACCCGACTCGGTACTAAAATACCTTGATGATAAAAAAGACCTTGGAGTTCATTCTGAGATGTTTTCAGACTCAATGGTTGACTTAGTAGAAAAGGGTATTGTTACCAATAGCCGTAAAACATTGCACCCGGGAAAAATAATATCCGGATTTGTACTTGGCACAAAACGGCTTTACAAATTTATCGATAACAATCCAATGATTGAGTTTCACCCACAAGAATATGTTAATGACCCTTTTATTATTGCCAAAAACTGTAAAATGGTAGCTGTAAACTCAGCAATTGAAATTGATATTACCGGTCAAGTAAGTTCTGATTCTATTGGTTCTATGCTTTACAGCGGTTTTGGCGGACAGGTTGATTTTATTCGCGGAGCAAGTAGATCAGAAGGTGGTAAACCCATTATTGCATTACCTGCAACCACAAAAGATGGAAAAATTTCAAGAATCTCAACGTTTCTTAAGCCCGGAGCGGGGGTTGTAACAAACCGTGCCGATGTTCATTATGTTGTAACCGAATTCGGAGTGGCGGATTTACACGGCAAAACAATCCGAGAAAGAGTAAAACAATTGGTTTCAATTGCTCATCCTAAATTCCAAGATGATTTACTCGCGTATGCTAAAGAAAAAAATTATATCTAATTAATTATATGGAAGTATGAGTATTAAAGTTGTAATAGGCGATGTACATGGATGTTATTATACGCTTAAAAGCTTAGTCAAAAAAGTTGAAAAAAAATATGGGGAGGTTTCCTGGTTTTGTACAGGCGACTTGGTAGATAGAGGTAAACATTCATTTCAAGCAGTTGACTATGTTATAAGCAAGGGAATTAAAACTGTGTTGGGAAACCATGATTATATGTTTTATACTGTAATGACAGACAAAACACATCCAATGACCCAAACATGGTTTTATAACGGTGCAGCATCCACCATTAAATCGTATGATGGTAAACAATCTCTCTTAGATGAACATTTGGATTTTTTTGGTTCTCTTTCACTGTTATATCATACCGATGAGTTTTTACTTTCGCATGCAGGGATAGGTGAAAAACTGTGTGCCACTGCAGAGATTTCAAATACCACAATAGACGAAGAGAAATTAACTAAAGCTGCCTCAAAACACCTTAGCGCTCCATTTGGTATATTGTGGAATAGAGAGAGACTCTGTAAATTTAGTATTCCCCAAATAGTGGGGCATACCGGTATGCATAGAGTACTTTTTGATGATTCAACAAACTCGGTTTATTGCGATACGTATGCAGTTAGAGGAAATGCACTCTCGGCAGTAATTGTGAGTCCCGAAAAAGGTATGGAAGTTTTTGTGGAAGAAACTCATAAAAAGGACAGAATTTAGTATCTTTTTAATTCCGAATTTTATTTACTTTGCAAGAGTAATTAGCAGTTTTACTAATTCTTTGGGATTGTGCCTATTGATAAGTGCTACCATTTCGGACTAAAATAATACTTCATAAATCATAGCGCTTAATATTGAATAAATCGTCAGTTTTTGCATCCGGGACCTTTTTAATAGGTTCGTTGGCTATCCTCGTTTTTACGGCATTTGGTTTTACCCATGAAGCCGTAGGTTCCTCGCATTCAGATGTGTTGTTTAAGTATTTCATGCTTAAGTCTTATCTTGATCATGAGAATACTTCGAATAATATTGAACTCAATAATCTTGGTGGCGCCCCAATCCAATCTCAACATCAGATTACCGGTTTTTCTCTGTTAGACATACCTGGATTTGCCGCTCCTCCTGATTCTTTGGTTCCACCTGATTCCACTGTTTCTGCCAATTCTCTAACTCCACAAGATTCTCTCACAATTGATTCACTTGTAACCGATACGGTTAAAATTGATGCTCGAACATTGGATTCTACGGCTCGAGTGGAAAATCTGACCCATGAACGTTTTGAATTGCCTTATACATCACTCTATTCAGGCAAACCCTCTTCGCTCTTTATGCAACCTGATGCAAGAGAAATTCGTATTGAGATTGATTCAATTGGCAATCAAGTAGTTGTAAAAGAATTTCAGAACGGAATTGAAACCAAGGTTTGGTTGAGGATGTCATTCGACGACTATCTGCAGATGCGAACCGATGCAACACGACAAAAACTATGGGATGATTTAGTCTATTCCTACGAATTGCAATCTGATAAAAAAGAATTGGGCGAGTTCTTTAAAGATATTACCGATTTCCAGATTCCACTTCCAAAAGTGGGAGTTCTCTCAATATTTGGTGAACCAAAAATCAGTCTTCGTATCGGAGGTTCGGTTGATATTCATGCAGGCTGGAAAAACGAAACACAAGAAGGTGTTACTGCATCTCGTTTAGGTAATACACGTAACGAGCCAGATTTTAAGCAACAGGTTCAGATAAATGTTAACGGAACAATTGGTGATAAATTACAAATTTCCGCCGATTGGAACACAGAACGTACCTTTGAATTTGAGAACCAGTTGAAAATTAAATACACCGGTTATGAAGACGAAATTGTAAAAAGCGTTGAAGCCGGTAACGTATCTCTACAAACCTCTGGATTGGTAGGTGGTAGTGATGCATTGTTTGGTGTTAAAGCAGAGTTCCAAATGGGACCATTCAACTTAACAGCCATTGCTTCGCAGAAAAAAGGTGAAGTAAAGGAAAAAACACTCTCCGGTGGTGCTTCCACACAGCAGTTTACCATACGAGCTCCTGATTTTTCAAGAAATCACTTCTTTGTTGATACGGTTTATGCTGATACAGACCCTAACTTGAACTTGTTTAACAAATACTATGGAAACAATCCACCACAGTACGTACCAAATTATTTGATTAAGCGTCTCGAAGTTTGGAAATCGGTTAACACATTCCAACCTAATCCAAAAGAGCGTAATGCTAATGCTTATATTAATCTGGACCCGCGTTTCAGGAATTCACCCGAGTATCCGGCAAACCTTCGTAGTAACGATGTTACCGAAGTTGATGGTGAGATTGCGTTAGGCCGTTTCCTTTTACTGGAAGAAGGTGTGGATTACGAATACAACGAATGGGCAGGTTTTATAACATTCAAGAGCCAGGTGAATGAAAACGAAATGATAGCAGTGGCATATCAGATCGATGGTTTCACCTCCGGCGAAGATGATGACTTGTTTTATGGCGATTTTATAACAGGGCAAGCGGCTACAGATACCTCAAGTCGTTTAGTTTTGAAATTGGTTAAGCCAATTAATCTTCAGCCTCAATTTACCACAGCTTGGAAATTACAGTTAAAAAACATTTATCCTGTTGGTGGTAGAAACATAAAACAAGAAGGTTTTGATTTTAATATTTATTACGAAGTATCAGGTCAGGACCCACAGTCGGTGCTTGGCGATGTTAATTTACTTCAAGCTTTCCAATTAGACAAAACCGGTGAGGCAGCATCTCCAACTCCGGATGGCAAGTTTGACTTTCAGCCCGGTATAACAATTTTACCGGAAACAGGTGAAATTATCTTTCCATTTCTTGAGCCATTTGGAGCTAATTTACCTTCAAACATACCCGATGGTGCAGATAAGCGATATGATGCAATCTACACCAGCACCAATACCGTTGCAAAGCAAGATATCGAAAAAAATAAGTGGTTGCTTAAAGGAGAGTATTCAGGTTCTTCTAACAGCAGATTTCAACTTGGGTTTAATGTAATTGAAAACTCGGTAAAAGTATTTCTCGATGGCCGTGAGCTTTCCCCGGGCAGTGATTACTCAGTTGATTACAACATCGGGGAACTTGTAATCAGGAATAGTGCAGCATTAGTTCCGGGTGCAAATCTTAAAGTTTCATACGAAGAAAATGATTTGTTCTCTCTCGCTTCAAAAACACTTTTTGGCGCCAGAGGTATGTTGAACATATCCGATAAAACGAAATTAGGTTTTTCGGCACTTACATTATCACAACAGACACTAAGTGATAAAGTAAGAATAGGCGAGGAACCTATAAGTAACTCGATATTTGGTGTTGATTTTAGCACGAGTGCGGAACTCCCATTTTTAACCAAATTAATAGATAATATTATTCCCACGCGGGAAATGTCTGATTTTACTCTTCGCGGTGAAGCAGCTTATATGTTGCCTGATCCTAACACTAAAAAAAGTACTGTGGCTTCCGACCAAGGTAAGAGCATAGCGTATATCGATGATTTCGAAGGTGCTAAAAAAACTATCCCAATTGGTGTTAGTTACGGAATGTGGAAAGACCTTTCGGTTCCTGATAGCTTGCCTGCACGTAGATTTGTTCCTCTTGCAGAGCAAAATGCTCAGGGACTCATGAAGTTTAAGGCCAAATCGTGGTGGTACAATATTCTTCCTTCTATCACTCAGGTTAACGAAATATGGCCAAATAAACAGGTCGCCACAAGTGATCAGGCTGTAACTGTATTGGACTATGTCTTTTCACCTGGAATAAAAGGAACATATAATTACGCCCCAAATCTATCCAATAGAGCCAGCAATTGGGGTGGTATGATGAAAATACTTTCTTCGAGTGCCAGCAACCTTGTTAACGAAAATATTGAATTTATTGAGTTTTGGGTAAATATAGTTGTGGCTCAACCGGATGCTAAAATATATATTGATCTGGGAAAAATTTCTGAAGATGTTATTCCCAATGGCGATATCGATAAAGAAGATCAGAACTTTAACGAGTTAATTGATAACGGGGAAGATACCGGTCTTGATGCCATGTTTGATGCGGCTGAACGCGATTCGTTCAATGTTGATACACCCGATCCGAGTGGCGATAATTTCCAATATACACAGTCAAACAGAGTTGACAGACTATCATATCTCAATATTAACGGTTCTGAAAATAACGCACAGTTAACAGATATAGGGTTAATTCCGGATACTGAGGATTTGAACCGCAATAACATTCTTGATAGAGTTAACAGTTATTTTAGATATGAGATACCTCTCGACACAAATACTGCAACTAACCCTTACGTAGTTGGTGGCGGATCAAAGGGATGGTATCAATTCCGTATTCCGTTACGCGATGCCACCTCAAAAATTGGTAGGCCTGAACTCTCGAATGTTGAGTTTATACGCTTGTTTGCTACCGGAGTTAGCGATTCGTTGTTGCATATTCGCCTTGTCGATTTTAACCTCGTTGGTAATCAATGGAGAAATGCAAACTCCGATAGTACCTTGAGAATTAGTATAGTGAACGTTGAGGATAACCCCGATTATCAATCACCTCCGGGTGTTCAACGTGAAAAAGATAGAACACGTCCTGATCTGAACCTTGTTAAAAACGAACAAGCTTTAAATATGGTTGTTGAGGAAATTGTTCCGGGACAGACTCAAGAAGCAATTAAAAATTTATTCCGTCCGCTTGATGTGTTTAACTATGGCGAAATGAAATTGTTTATTCGTGGTAATCCGTCCCCTGCGTCGGATGACATAGCATTTGTTGCACCCGATGGAACTCCCAACACACAAGTGGGATTCCGATTTGGTACCGATACCAACAACTTTTATGAGTACCGTATGCCTTTGGATGGACCGGGTAATTTCAAGGATTATGGTTGGAGCGAAATTCAAATCAAGTTCTCTGATTTAACTGCATTAAAACAAGTGCGAGATTCGGCAACCCAAGTGTATCAGGTTCCCGTAGAGGGAAGGCCCGGTCATTTCTTTGTTGTTCGTGGTAATCCGTCACTTACTCAAATTAAGTTTCTTTCTATGCGAATTACTAACGTTTCGGGACAAAGGTTAAAAGGCGAGATGTGGGTAAATGAAATGCGCGTGATAGGTGCAGATGATACGCCGGGTTGGGCTTATACAGCAACCACGTCGTTGAAATTAGCAGATATCGGTAACGTTAATTTCAATATCAGTAGAACAGATCCTTTCTTCCATAGATTAAACGATAGATTTGGTTCCCGCATTCTCTCTGTTAACTGGGGCGCATCAGCTGATGTAAACGTTCTTAAGTTGGTGCCTTTTAGTATGCCAGGAAGTAACTTGCGGCTCAGTTATTCAAGAACAGAATCCTTGGGTGACCCTCTCTATTTGCCGGGAACAGATATTAAAGTGGAAGAAGCACAACAATTACGTCGCGAAAAACTTATTGCGTCCGGCAGGGAAGATGAGGTTGTTCGTGAACTTGAAAGAATAAAACTTGAATCTCAGACTTTAAACACTTCCAACACTTGGTCGCTCAGTAGTGTAAAATTTGTTATTCCTGTTGATCATTGGCTTGTTAGAGAAACATTTAATGCCATAACATACGGATTTTCTTACAATCAAACTTTTGCAAGGAATCCTAATACACTAGCTTCGCTCAATTGGCAATGGAACGCAAATATTAACTATGCAGTAAATTTTAGTCAGGATAATTATTTCAATTTTGCTGATATACCTTTTATTGGTTCTATGTTCGGTTGGCTAAAAGATTATAATGGAGCACGTTTTTATTACTCACCACAGAATTTCGCCTCAAGTATAACAGCTCGTCGTAACAGAGGTGAAGTAACAACAAGAGAAATAAATAACAATAAATCCACAACAAATATTTCGCGTGATTTTACCTCAACAAGAGGTTTTAGCTTTACCTGGAAGCTCACTGATGGTGGGTTGCTTAACCTCGCCACGTCTTATAATGTAAATGTGAGTGCTTCACTTGCACACGTACTTGCAGATGTAAATAACATTGATAGAAGTGAAGGCGATGTGTGGAGTGATATTCTCTACAAACAAGGTTTTGGTCGTGACTATGATTATAGTCAAAATTTCGATTTAAGAACCTCGCCTCGTTTACCGGCTCTGTTTGATTTGAATAAGTATTTTACTATATCTACCGGATATAAAGCCACTTATTCATGGCGTCAAGATTTCCGTAACAGTCAAAACGGGCGTTCAGCTTCCGTTACTAATTCTTTTAGTGCCGGTGTTAAAATTCGCCTTAAGGCTCTTACTGCACCGCTTTTTGATGAAGAAGAAACTAAAACCACTGAAAGCACTCAGCAGCAAAATACACGGAACAGAAATTTTGATCAGCAACAGAATCAAACTACACCGAATATTACTGATTCAACGGTTGTTCAGGATACTTCGGCAATCGAGGTTACGGGACCTTCTTCTCTTGAGAATGCTTGGGGATTTGTAAAATCCGGTCTCAGAATCTTATTGTTTGATTATGAAATCATTGATGTTTCGTTTACCAACCGTGTTTCATACGCA
>CALKUG010000009.1 GCA_937996765.1 uncultured Ignavibacteria bacterium | reverse complement strand
CACTATTGGGCATAGTGGGGCTGAGGTATTAATAAATCTTGCAAAATTGGTACTCACGCTGTATGGTGCTTTGATAGTATTTATTTTATTAGTGTTACTTCCCGTTGCTTTAATTTTTAAGATTCCAATTAAAGAGTTTATTGCAGCTGTTAAAGAACCGGCACTTATTGCTTTCTCTACTACTTCATCAGACGCAGCTCTGCCTGACGCATTTAAAAGAATGATTGAATTTGGCGTGCCTAAACGCATAGTGTCCTTTGTATTGCCAACCGGTTATAGTTTTAATCTTGATGGAAGTACCCTATATTTAGCATTGGCTTCGGTTTTTGTTGCACAAGCCGCAGGAGTTGAATTAAGTTTCGGTCAACAGATATTAATGATGCTCACTTTAATGCTTACCAGTAAAGGAGTAGCGGCAGTTCCGCGCGCTTCATTAGTAATACTCTCGGGTACATTACTATCATTTGGCTTGCCACTTGAAGGTGTAGCTCTTATTTTAGGTGTTGACGAGCTGATGGATATGGCTCGTACAACAGTGAATTTAGTTGGAAACTGTCTTGCTTCAGCTGTAATGGCTAAGTCAGAAGGTGTTTTTAGAACTGAGGAAATAGTAAATGAATAATTCTTTTCGTTATCGTTGGTTTGGGATAGGGGATGTAAATGGTTTTTTTGGATTGATGTTTGATAATATCACAGTTCTCTCATTTTTAAGTGGAATATTGGTATTTGGTTTTGGCTATCCTGCGGAAATTGTTTTTGGCAGAATGTTTCCGGGAACAGCTATGGGTGTTTTGGTTGGTGATTTAATTTATACTTGGATGGCGTTTAATCTTGCCAAGAAAAAGCAATCTTCCGAGGTTACTGCCATGCCGTTAGGTCTTGATACTCCTTCCACAATAGGAATTGCTCTTACAGTTTTAGGACCCTCTTTTATCTACTTTAAAAGTGCCGGTATGGCACCTAATGATGCTGCCATGATGACTTGGTATTTGGGTATGGCTACCATGGTTCTTATTGGCCTTATTAAATTTGTGTTTTCTTTTATTGGTGCTTGGGTTCAGAAAGTTGTTCCGCAAGCAGGTCTATTGGGATCCCTTGCAGGTATTGGTCTTGCACTTATAGGCTTTTTCCCTCTTGTTGATATTTTTGGCTTGCCTGTAGTAGGAATGATTGCCCTCGGACTTATACTCTATAATCTCGTGGCAAAAATTCGTCTTCCAAAAAACTTGCCTGGTGTTTTACTTTCAGTTGTTGGCGGTACAGTACTTTATTACGTATTAGGTAGTATGAATTTGTTGGGAGTTGAGTTTGCTGCTCCGGCTCTTGAGCTTCATCCGGCAATTCCAATGCCCACCTTGGATTTTGTAAATGGCTTCACTGAGGCACTTAAGTATCTTCCTATTGCATTCCCGTTCGCTCTGCTTACCATTGTTGGTGGCATTAATGTTACGGAAAGTGCAAGAGTAGGAGGGGATGATTATAACACAAGACATATTCTTCTCACCGAAGCGTTATCTACACTTGTGGCAGGCATTTTTGGTGGTGTGGCACAAACAACACCGTACATAGGGCAACCTGCGTATAAGGCCATGGGCAGCAGGGCAGGATATACATTGCTAACAGGCTTGTTTGTTGGTCTCGGCGGTGTGTTAGGTTATATAAGCTTTATTGTTGAGCTTATCCCACGTGCGGTATTAGCGCCAATATTAATTTTTGTTGCTTTGGACATTATGGTGCAGGCATTTATTGCAACACCTAAGCGCCATCTACCCGCAGTTGCCTTCTCGTATTTCCCTAACGTTGCGCGTATGATGCAAATTAAATTAACCAATCCTGATATTGTCCCGGTTGAAAATTTTAATCGTCTGATGAACTTACCGGGTAAACATCTACCTGAAATGTTAGTGATAGTTGCCTTAGGCAACGGCTTTATTCTCACTGCCATGTTGTGGGGTGCTTTTATTGCAGCACTCATTGATAAACAGTTAAAAAAAGCAGCTTTCTTTTTGCTGATTTGTGCAGTTCTTACTTTCTTTGGACTCATACACTCTGCTATGCCCAACGGTGATATGTATTTACCTTGGAATTTATCGTTCCCCGCTCAACTGGTGCCATATCAGTTTTCGGCAGGTTATTTGATATTAGCCCTGATGTTTTATGCGTTCTCATTCACAAAAGTTGAGTCCGACGTCAGTCACGGATGAGTAGTGAAATAGAACTCTCAAAAGGTTTAGCAAAGGAGCATTATGAGAATTTTCCGGTAGCTTCATTTTTATTACATAAAACCATTAGGTCAGATGTTGCGCTATATTATCGCTTTGCAAGAGAAGCTGATGATATGGCAGATGAAGGTATTCTTTCTGCAACTGAACGTACTGATAAACTCAATCAATACGAAAATGATTTACGTGATGCTTTAGCGGGTAGCTCAATAAAAGCATTTCATATAGCTTTAGCAAAAAGTATTCAGACTCATTCAATAAACCCGCAACATTTTTATGATCTTATATCAGCATTCAAGCAAGATGTAGTCAAAACCCGATATATCAATTTTGATGAAATACTTGATTATTGTAATCGCTCGGCAAACCCTGTTGGTAGAATTCTCCTGGAGCTTTATTCAATTCATAGTGAAGAAGCCGTTAAATTTAGCGATGCAATTTGCACAGCTCTGCAACTCACAAATTTTTATCAAGATATTTCCAGAGATGTGGAAAAAGGGAGGATTTATTTCGCACTTGATGAGATAGCTCAATTCTCTGCAAATGAACACGATATTTTGGAGAAAAAAGCAACTCAATCAATATTAGAACTCATTGAGTTCAATGTTGAAAGAGCAGATACCATGTTTGAGCAAGGAGAAGGTTTATTTAATTATCTTTCTGGTAGGTTTAAATTAGAGATTAAATGGACAGTAAAAGGTGGTAGAGAGATTTTACGGAAGATCCGACACCAAAATTATGACACTTTGAATAAACGACCGAAATTAACTAAATTGGATTTTGTTTTTCTATTTCTCAAAGGTTTAGTATGAATTCACAACAATTGGCACAAGAAATCTCGAAGGAGTCAAAAAGCAGTTTTTATTATGCTTTTTCACTATTGCCTCCCTTAAAGCGCGATGCAATGAATATTGTGTATGCGTTTTGTAGAAAGACTGATGATATTGTTGACGAAAACTCGGACAGTGTAGAAAAACGCCGAGCTAAGTTGGAAATGTGGAAATCTGAATTTCAATTGGCTTCATTAAATAATTCTTCTATACCCCTATTAAATACTGTTTCAGCTACTATGAACCAGTTTTCGATTGATACTAAACTTGTTTATGATTTGATCCGCGGCATGGAAATGGACTTAATAAAAGACCGTTACCAAACATTCGAAGAATTACAACAGTATTGCTATTGTGTTGCCTCAACGGTAGGTTTAATGTGTATTGAGATATTTGGATACAAGAACCAATCAGCTAAAGATTTTGCCTACGATTTGGGTATGGCCTTGCAGCTAACTAATATCATTAGAGATGTTAAAAAGGATGCTGAGCAAGGTAGAATTTATCTTCCGCTTGAAGATTTAGCGCGTTTTAATTACTCAGAGGAAGAGTTGTTCGCTGGTGTTTATAATGAGAATTTTGTTTCTTTGATGCGTTATCAAGCGAAACGAGCCGAAGAGTATTTTAACAAAGCAACTGCAGCTCTTGTTATTGACGATAAGCGAGCCATGTTTGCAGCACGTGCAATGCAGCACATTTATTTTAGAGTGCTTGAGCGCCTCTATGAAAAAAACTTTGATGTGTTTTCAGAAACCATAAACGTTAACAAGTACGAGAAATTGGGTATTGCCCTTGGTGTATGGGTTAAATACAAACTTGTTTACTAAATGAAAGCAATCATAATTGGTGGGGGACTTGCAGGATTAAGTGCCGCTGTTTATCTAAGCGATTATGGTTTTGAATGTACAGTATTAGAACAATCACCAAAATTCGGAGGGCGAGCTTACTCTTTTCATCATCCCAAATTTCCTACCGCAATAGATAACGGCCAGCATTTAATGCTTGGTTGCTATAGGCATACTCTTGAATACTTAAAGCGAATAGGAGCATCAGACACAATAACCATGGCTCCTCGTTTGAAAATGAATTTGTTTAAAGCGGATGGCACACTCGTTACATTGAAAGCTCCCAAACTACCTTTTCCATTAGATTTGGCAGCAGCTTTCCTCCGATACAAAGCCTTATCCATGAGCCAGAGAATTAAAATGCTTCCTTTTATGGTAAAGCTAAATTCAGTTAATCCCGAGAAGTTATCATCTTTATCCGTAATGCAATGGTTGCAGGAAAATAATCAGACGGATGAGATGATACAAGCTATTTGGGAAATGATAGGAATTGGTGCATTAAACACTTCATTAGAAAATGCATCCGCACAACTGTTTGCAACTGTTATACAAGAAATATTTACCAAAGATTCTTTTTCTTCTTCTGTAATTCTCCCTAATAAAGGGTTGAGTGATATGTATGTACCACAATCGATAAAATACATACAAAGCAAAGGCGGCGTCACAATTACTTCATCACCTGTGCAGGAACTATTGATTGAGAATGATACTGTGGTGGGTGTAGTAACCGACTCCACTCGTTATACAGATTTTGATATTGTAGTTAGCACAGTGCCTTTATATGCTCTTGAGAAAATTAAAAACAGCGGTCAACTTTTTAGCGTAGGTCGGGTGCCAACTTTAGAGTATAGTGCAATTATGACTCTTCATTTATTAGTTACTAATAATATGCCGGAAAAAGATTTTTACGGATTCCTCAATTCACCTCTTCATTGGGTGTTTAACAAAAAAACACACCTCACTACCGTTATAAGTAATGCTGATGTTTATAATGAATGGGAGAAAGAAGCTTTATTTGATTTGGTGATGAAAGAATTGGAGAAATACTTGGGAATAAGTAAAGCTGATGTTAGTGATTATTTAGTAATCAAGGAGAAAAGGGCAACATTTGTTCCAAGCGAGATAAATTTGCAACAACGTCCTCAATACAGAACAGTTCTAAAAAATACCTATTTGGCAGGTGACTATACTAATACTGGCCTGCCTGCAACTATAGAAGGGGCAGTAAAAAGCGGCAGAACAGTTGCCGATGCAATTATTTCCGAAATACCTCGATAGCACTACATTTCTCTAATGAGCTTCTAACCAATTTTCCCCAACACCTGCTTCAACTATAACAGGCACTTGTAATGCCAAGGCATTTTGCATGGTATCAATAAGTAGGGGTTGAAGTTCATCCAATTCTTCTTTATGCGTATCAAAAACAAGTTCATCATGAACTTGTAAAATCATTTTAGTTTTTTTCGTTTTCAGTATTGCCTGAATGTTTATCATTGCAATTTTAATCATATCCGCAGCGGTACCCTGTATAGGCATATTAATTGCAATTCGTTCATCCGCTGAACGCACCACTTGGTTTTTACTATTGATGTTCTGCAAAAAGCGTTTTCTTCCTAACATGGTTTCCACAAACCCACGTTCACGAGCACTATTTATAGTTTCGTCTATGTACACCTTAACCGAGGGAAATGTTACAAAGTAGTTGTCTATCAATTCCTTAGCTTGCTGTTGAGTAATTTTTAATCTGTTTTTAAGTCCAAAAGCACCAATACCATAAAGAATACCGAAATTAACTTCCTTTGCTTTTCTTCTCATTGCTGAGGTTACTTCATCTTTTTGCACTCCAAATACAGTAGCAGCAGTAGCAGTGTGGATGTCCTCACGGTTTTTAAAAGCTTCAATAAATTTAACATCGCCGCTCATACTTGCCATGATGCGTAATTCAATTTGCGAATAATCTAAGCTAAGCAAAGTATATTCCTTAGAGCGAGGTATAAATGCTTTACGTATTTCTCTACCTTGTTCAGTACGTATTGGTATGTTTTGTAAATTTGGGTCAACACTCGAAAGGCGTCCGGTTGCAGCAATTGTTTGATTATATGTAGTGTGTATTCTTCCTGTACTTGGCTTAATAAGCAAGGGGAGTGCATCGATATAAGTTGACTTTAACTTTGTCAGTTGGCGGTACTCAAGTAATTGATCGATAATAGGGTGTGCATCCGCAAGCAATTCCAAAGTGCCTGCATCGGTTGAGTAACCTGTTTTGGTTTTTTTGGTTGCAGGGAGATGCAATTTCTCAAAAAGTATTTTTTGCAATTGTTGCGGAGAATTTAAATTAAATTCTACTCCGGCATGCTGATATATTGATTGAGTATAATCAGCTATTTGTAATTCTAATTCTTTGCTTTGTGTTTTAAGAATTGTTACATCAATTGCCACACCGGTTCGTTCCATTTCACTTAGAACGTCAATTAAAGGAAACTCAATTTCGTTGGCTAACTTTACGAGACCTTGTGCTATTAACTCCTTATTAAGTACCTCAAACAATCGGTACGTTATATCCGCATCCTCACAGGAGTATTCTGAAAGCTTATGCAAATCCACTTTGAAGATATTGGTAGCGTTTTTGCGTTCTCCTAAAATATCCTTGAGTTTAATTGTGGTGTGATTCAGGTACTTTAATGCCAAATCATCCATATTATGCCGCTGATCGGGGTCGATTAGATAGGATGCAATCATAGTGTCAAAAAACACACCGTTCACTTCAATTCCTTTGTTACGTAACACGGCTAAATCGAACTTAGCGTTTTGACAAACTTTTTTTACTTTGGAATCGGATAATAGGGGAGAGAAGATAGCTTTAAATTCAGAAAGAGATAAACGTTCATCTTTTTCTATTTCGAATAATTCTCCGTCTTGAATCAAGGGTGCTATTGCGACAAAAAATGCTTCATACGGCTTATGTGAAAATGCTACACCAGCAAGTTGAGCAGCAAAAGTATCAAGCGAATCAGTTTCAGTATCAAATACTAATAGGTCAACAGATTTTAGTTGGCTTGCTAATTCCTCAGCAGCCTTTTTTGTGGTAATAAGAGTATAAATGGTCTGGGGAGGAATTTCATCTTCTTCAATTGGCTCATCATTAAAATTAGAAATTTCGCTTGTTAAACCTTGATTGAATGCTTGCTCTAATTTGAGAAACATATTTCTAAAATCTAATTCCTCGCAAAGAGCTCTCACCTTACTCATATCCTGAAGTTTTGGCTTAAAATCTTCAGGTTGCAAATCGAGCTTCATATCGGTAACGATTGTTGCAAGTTTTTTAGATAAAAAAGCGGTTTCTTTTCCTGCAATGAGTTTTGCCTTAACACTGTTAGAGCTTACCTGCTCAATATTCTCGTAGAGCGATTCAATAGTATGGTATGTGTTGATTAATGGGACTGCTGTTTTAGGTCCCACTCCCGCTACACCGGGAATGTCATCACTGCTATCCCCAATTAAACTCAAATAATCAATCATATAGTCACTACTGAATCCATAGAGTTCCAGAGCTTTTGACTTATCAATAAATTCAAAATCATCACCTGATTTTGCAGGTTTGGCAATAACTGTTTTGTCGGTGAGTAATTGTATATAATCTTTATCTGGAGTAACCATAATCGAGCGGAAACCATGTGCTTCAGCCACTTTTACTGAGGTCCCGATTATATCATCGGCTTCATAGCCGGGGTAAATTAATGAGTTAATACCCAAACCGGATACAATATCTTTTATGTGCTGAATTTGTGGAATCATATCTTCAGGCATCTGAGCACGCGATGATTTGTATTTGTCGTACATCCCATGCCGGAAAGTTTTTTCCTTAGAGTCGTATGCAACCGCTAACGAATCAGGTTTTAGATCGTTAAATATTTTAATGAGTTGGTTCAGAAAACCATATACCGCTGAAGTATTTTCACCCTTTTTATTGCGAAGGGGTCGAGAAATAAATGCGAAATACGATTTATAAGCAATTGCCAAAGCATCAATAATTACAAAAGTCTTTTGTTCAGATGGTGTATTCATATTATTCGAAGTTAATCAGGATTATCGGTTGTTGAAATATTGGATTTTTTATTAGCCCATCTTCTGTAAAAATAAATTGGGAGTCCCGAAAGAATCAGGAATAATCCCATTAAGGCATTTGAAGTATCTGAAGTAATGGTATTCAATAAAAAGAAAAAAGAAAAAATTACAAATATTGCAGGGGTAATTGGGTAGCCCCAAACCTTGTATGGTCTTGGGGTATCAGGCATCTTTTTCCTGAGTATAAAAACTCCTGCGGCCCCCAACATATAGAACAACCATGCTGCGAAAATTACATAGTCTGTTATTGTATCAAATGAACCGGAAAGAACTAACATTGCAGACCATATACCCTGCAATAATAGTGAAATATGCGGGGTAGAGTATTTGGGATGAATTTTGCCAAGTGATTGAAAGAACATATTAGTTCTTGCCATGGCAAATTGGACACGCGCTGTTGAGAGAATGCTGCCATTTAGCGCGCCAAAAGCAGAAATAATTACTGCAATAGTTATTATGGTTCCACCAAGAGGGCCAAATAATTGTTCAGCCGCTGTTTGCGCAACGAGCGGTGATTTTCTCATAACATCCATAGGGAGTACATATAGATATGCAAGATTGATTAGTACATAAACAACAATGGTAATCAAAGTTCCTAAAAAGAGTGCTCTGGGAACATTCTTTTGGGGTTCTTTAATTTCGCCGGAAACAAAAGTTACATTATTCCATCCATCATAAGCCCAAAAAGCACCAGCAAGTCCAAGCCCGATAGCTTTTATTAAACTCATCCCTTCGATAGGCACTTGTGAAGAATTTACAACAAAATTAGCAGCACTTCCATCTCCGAATAAAAGTAAAAGGAAAGTGAGCAAAAGTATAGATGCAATTTTAATCATAGTAACAACAGTTTGAACTATGCCTCCAAAAAGTACACCCACATAATTTACACCTGTTACAAAAAGTGTTACAATTATTGCCATCAGCTTTATGCCAAATTCCTTGAAAGGGAAGATATCTCCAATAGCAGGCATATATATGCTAAAGTTTTGTAGCCAAGAGGGTGCATCTGGAAGTCTATAAAAATATGCTAAATACTCAGCGAAAACATAGGCGATAGCTGCCTGACTTCCGGTTTGAATTACTGCTAAAATTGACCATCCATAAAGATATGCAACAAAATCACCGTACATAACTTTATAGTAAATGTATTGGCCACCTGTAGCATCAATCATTCCGGCTATTTCTGCGTTAACCAAAGCGCCAAATAATGTTATTAGGCCGGCAATAACCCAAACTGCAATAAGCAGCTCAGGAGATTGAAGTTGCTCTGCCATAGTTGCCGGTTTACGAAAAATACCGCTTCCAATCATCGAACCAGCCACTAACATAGTGGCAGCTGTTAATGTTAGATTTTTCAAAAGCTTATTTGATGAGGTGCTACTGCTCATTCTATCTCACATTTATATTGTTAGAGAAAGTATTACTCGGAGAGCAATGCTGCAAGAACTTCACGAAGTTTTTTAGTATCAAGCGGCTTTGGCATATAATAACTACATGCTGATAAAATCTCTGTTTCGTCTTTTTTCCCAACAAAAGCAGTTACAGCAATAATTGGGATGGAAGAATACTTAGGGAATGCTCTTATAATTTTTGCGGCTTCAATTCCATTCATGCTCCCTCTAAGGAAGATATCCATGATAATCAGATCGTAATGTTTTGAGTTTACCATGTCGATAGCTTCAAATCCATCAGTTGCGATGTCCACTATATAGCTTCGTTGAAGTGTAATAACCATTAGTTCTCTGCTTATATCATCATCTTCAACAACTAAGATACGTTTTAACTGTTCCCCTCCTTGCGTTAAAATAGTAGATTGAACAGAACTTGAACGGGGAAGAAGTAAATTAAACGTTGTGCCTTTACCTAATTCTGATTGAACAGAAAGTGTGGCCCCAATTAAATCAGCGAATCTTTTAACTAAAGTAAGTCCTAACCCAAGTCCCTCAAACCCTCTATCAAAGCCTTCGCTTAATTGTTTAAAACTTGAAAAAATATTGGGAATATCTTCATGGTGTATGCCAATTCCTGTATCGTGAACTGAAATAGATATGTAGTCTCGACCTGCTTTTTCGGTAAGATTTAATTTAACTAAAACGGAACCTTCATTAGTAAACTTTATTGCATTATTTACTAAGTTTATAACTATAGAGCGGACAATGTGTTCGTCAATTTCGGCAAGTATTTTGTTTGATGAAGGGACAAAAGAAAGATGCAATCCCTTTAAGCGAGCTGAAATTTCCAAACTATTTACACAATCTCCTATAATGCGACTTATATTTGCCTCTTTAAGTAGAACTCCTACCTCAGAACTTTCAAGGCGCGCCAAATCTATAATTAAAGAGAGAGTTTCAAGCAGTCTTTGAGCTGATTTATAAATTGTGCCGGCCATCAACTTATGAGAATCTGTTGAACACTCTTGCGAAAGAACATCTGCATATCCTAAAATACCGTTCATGGGAGTGTTAATTTCGTGACTCATATTGTTAAGGATGGTTGATTTTATCTGAGATGCTTTGTCGGCTTGCTCTTTCGTTTTTAATAAAGTTTCATAGGCCTCTTTAAATTCTAAAGATTTGCTTATCGATTTTACAGCGAGGGTCAAAACGTAAACCGTTAATTCATCCCAATCTCTTTCACTCTCTATCATGGTTGCGCCAATAAATCCCCAATTTTTTTGTCCGATTTTAATGGGCATTACAATTAACGACTTTACATTTAAAGTCTCCATAAACCGCGTTAATTGCTGATAACCTGTGGAAGAATAATTAAATGAAAGGTACTTACTGGAATATAGCAGATCATAAAGCCCGTAGCCCAATTCGTCATATTTTAGTTGGTACAGACTCGCGTTAGAGAAACGTGGCTCAACACCCTCTGCATTCCATTCGTGGAGTAGTCTTGCATAATAAGAATGTTTTTCTAAGTCGAAATTATTAGAAAAAACAAAAGCTCTACCGGAACCCAATATATTCCCAACCAAAGAGATAAGAGCGGGGATGAATTTTGTTGGTTCGCTATCATCTAACGTAATATTTTCGGTAAATGAGACCAGATGCAAAAAACTACGGAGTTTACCCTTATTGAGAATGGACTCAACGAACAGTTTTTCAGGGTTTTCTGTAAGATAAAAATTATCCATTATTGCTCTTTCGAGTCATCCTTAATATCTAATAGGGTTTGCAACCAAAACGAACCAATAACGGAATCACCCACAGCAGGTTTGAATTCAGGTTCAATTCTATCAAATGGTATAACAAGTGGTATTTCTAAAACCAAAGTATCAATGTTAATCGAAATTTCAAAATTGTAAAAAAGTATATGTTCAAAAGAAAAAGAGCTAAGAGAAGTAATTCTACCAAGGAAATAATAATCGTTAGAACCCTGTATCATAGGAACAAAAGCATTCAGCTTCGAAAGATCAAATTGCACTCCATCAGGTTCGGTTTCCATCACTCTCTTTAAAAGTGAGTCTTCAATTTTTAGTCTCTTGAGTGTATCCTCCAATTCCATGTTGTCTAATGACATAAAATAATTCTCTGACTTAAACAGCGTATAACCAAAAGCGGAAAAAAGAAATGGTAGGGTTTCACCGATTTTTATTTTTTTTGATGTTACCAAATACGTTGGTTCAAATCCAATTAAGGAGAAGTTCCCGGAAATAGTACCCTGAACAAAGGCTTCGGTATGTTCTTCAGTAGGTTGAACTTCAGTGATTATAACATCATATTTTTTGCCCGAAGTTTGGAAAGGGAACATTGTTAAAATTGCTGCTTTGTTGGAATCCTTGTCGTATCCAATAATAGTTGCAACCCGAATCCTTCCGTTACCATAGGTGAGGAAGTAATAGGAATAAAAAGGTGAATCAATAGCGTTATCAATAAAAAGTTCATCAGAAGAGGTACTTTGTTCGATGACCTTTGGAGTGAAAACTTTATTCAGTTGATTAATATCGTTAAAAAATAGAGCCCATAGCTCACCATAATTTGGCATTTAATACTCAAAAAAAAGTGTTTGAAGAAATGTTAAATATCTAATAAATCAGAAAGAAAATAACAAAATGAGTTTAGATTCCAATAAAAAGGTAAATACAAATCTTTTATCTACACGGAAAAAATAGTCTTAAAATATTATAGATTTTTCTTTTAATAACCAATGAAACTTTGTAATTTCTGGACGGGTGTTGTAATGAATTCTTTAAAATAACAGTTTTATAAGTTCTAAGATTACTTTATAAGAGAGCTTTTAAGAATTGGAACATTACATGGTTTTAGTATGTTGGGTCAATAAAGGACTATTTCATCAAATAGTTTAATTTTCACAAATCATCAATCAAAGGAAGAAGTATGACCAGAAAATTACCTGCACTAATGGTAATGGTTTTGTTTGCCTCGCTTACTTTGTTTGCTCAAATTAAATTCCAAGTCTCCACAGCTACAGGCACTTATACTGCCCTTAGTGGTGCGACAGCGTTTAATTGGGCATCCACCGGTGGCGATGAAAACTACTCAAATGCAACGCCTATTGGCTTTGCATTTACATACAACGGCGTTGCATACGATTCGTTCCAAGTATCCACAAACGGTTATTTACGTTTGGGTACAGGAATGGTTTCCGCAACTCCAGCTAACGCTTTAGAAGGCGTTATTAGAAATATGATTGCCCCATTATGGGACGATATAACAGTTGATACCACTTCAAACGTGACCTATAAAGTTGAGGGAGCCCCCGGTTCACAAACTTTAGTGGTTGAGTGGAAAGCCGTTAAATGGCAAAAAACTGCCGCAGCAGCTAACGCTGAGTTTCAAGTTCGCCTTGATCAGGCAAGCGGTGCAATTACTTTTGCATATGGTACCATGGGTGCAGTAACCGCAGGTTCTGCTTCTATCGGTATCTCTAACGCTCAAACTGTATCTACAGCCGGTCAAGCAACCAAATCCTATATTAGTTTAAATATAGGGGGTATTGCCAGCTCAAGAGTTTATTATGCTTCCCAAGGAAATGAATTCCCGGGAATCGCAGCTGCGCCTGATAACAATACTGTTATTACTTTTACTCCAATTACAGGATCTGCACTTGCAGCCGGTACCTACACAGTAGGTGGCGCATCTCCTAATTATTCTTCATTAAGTGCTGCTGCCCTTGATATTAATGCTCGTGGTATAGCCGGTGCTGTAACTATTGCAATTCGTCCCGGTGTTTATGATGACGTACTTCACTTAGCAAATGTTGAAGGTACATCAGCTATTAACACTTTGACTGTTAAAAATGAGTCAGGTACTGTTACACTAAAACCACTCAATGGTGCTGAAACAAGTGCTGCTCCCACAGCTAATATAGGCGATGCGATAGTGCGTTTAGATGGTGTGCAATACACAACCATAGATGGGTTAACACTTATAAACGATAGTACTGCAAATGCAACAAATACAACACGTTTTGATATGGGTTTATTTGTTGGCAATTCAGCAATCGGAACAACGTTAGTTGGTTCCAGATTCAACACCTTGAAAAATTTATATATTGATATGAACGGTGGGGCTCATACAGGCTCAACAGGTATCAGATTTGGAACCCAAGGTGGTTCAAGCGATACATCTGTTGCAAATAGTTATAACAAAATTCAAGATGTAATAGTACTGGATTTCTTCCGTTCTGGAATTAGGTTATTTGGTTTTTCAGCCACTAACCCCGACAGAGGTAATGTGATAACTGCTACAGGCAGTAACTATGTCGGTGATGTAAGAACAGCAACAGGTTCTGATGTAAGAGCTTTTGAAATTGATACTCAAAGAGATCTCCTTATCGAAAGAACTGACGTAACTAATTTAATTGCCACGGCAAATACCACTAACAACGTATATGGTATCTGGATGAACCCCGGTGGAACTGCTCAGAACTCAGGTAACATTGTCATCAATGATGTCTCAGTGTTTAATCTTGAGAATCAAGGTACTCAAGTTACAAGTGGTATATCAGTTGGAATTTTTGTGAGCACTTTATTGGATGGCTCAATAGTTACCGTTAAAAATTCAGATGTTTACGATATTTTTAGCAACGGTAACGGAACTTCATTAACTGCAAGAGGCATTTCTTTCAGTGGTGCAGTTGCAACTGCAAATACCAAAGTTGTTTTTAATGCATTTAACAATTTTGTGTATGATATCCGTGCCCCAAGAAGCGGTATCACAGCTGTAAATAACGCCGCCGTTCGTGGAATTGATATTAATGGTGGTACCGGAAATACGGAAGCCAACATTTATAATAATACCATCTCTATAAATGATAATGCGGTTACTGCTACCAATCATCGTTCCACAGGCATAATGTGGGGTAATGCTACTGCAGTTACTATGGATTTAAGAAATAACATAGTTTCTAATACCACTGCAGCAAGCACTGGCTCAATAGGTTTTGCTGTTTGCGTGTTTGCTACAAGTGCTGCAAACTTAGGACGTATTGCTAAAACCAGCGATAATAACTTATATTATTTTGGTACACCTGCTGCAACAAGAGGTGTTTCTAATGATGCGGCAACAACCACTACAACCTTAGGTGCTTATCAGAATGCTCTACGAAGTGTTGGACTTGGTGGTCCACGCGAATTACGCAGTGCTGTTGAAATGCCTCCATTTGTAAGTGCTACTGATTTGCATTTAACTGCTTCTGCTTCAACTTATGCAGAAGGTAGCGGACAGGTTATTGCTACAGTAACTACCGATTATGATGGTAACAATCGCAGCAACTCAAATCCTGATGTAGGTGCTGATGAGTTTACAGGTGTTTTTGTCGATAATCAAGCTCCTGCAATTCTTTTTGGTTCACTTGGAAATATCGGAACCGTTACAAACCGTCAGGTTACCGTAACAGTTGATGATAGATCAGGTTTGGCAACAAGTTCTGATAAACCAAGATTATATTATCGTAAAGGTTTACTTGGTACTTTTGTTGCTGATACCATGGCAACAAATTCAGGTAAAGATTGGACTTTCACTTTTGACTATTCAAAAGTTGGTGGTGTAGTTCCAACCGATACCGTTTACTATTACTTTGCAGCTAAGGATGCTTCAGTTGCAGGAAATACCGGAACATATCCAACAGGTGGTTCAGGTTCACCAATTGGTTCAACAGCTCCAACAACTTTATTCAACTATGTAATAACACAAGTTTCTCTTGCTGGTGATTACACCATTGGTTTGGTTTTATTTAACCAAGCAACCGGTAAGAATCTGGTTCCTACAGTTGTTAAAGAAAAAGTATTAGTGCCAGTTAGCGAAAAAACTTTCAGCACTGAAGAGCTAAAACTTCGTGACGAAGTTTATTCTGAACTTACTTCGGCTCCGGTTATAAAATCTACTGCTAAATTTGAAGAGATGGAAGTTGAAAAAACTGTGCTCTTTGAAAACGGTAGGGAATACCGCGGTCCGCTTTATACAGAATATCAGTCGGAAGATCCTAAGAAACCCACAGCAGGTATCTATGCAACAATAACTGCAGCAGCTACCGACTTAAATGCTCGTGGTGTTTCGGGAAATACAAACTTCCTATTAACAGATACTCTTTATACAGAGGCAACTTCTGTTACAATTACGGTTGGTAACGCTAATTTACCAACATCAGACAAAGTTGTTACAATCAGACCAGCAACCGGTGTAAATACTGTTGTTCAAACAAACGCATCGAGTCCGGTGTTTTTAATATCATCTTCGTATGTTACTATTGATGGCTCTAATGTTGTTGGTGGCACATCCAGAAACATGACCATTAAAAACAATGGTACAACGGCATCGTCCGGTGTAGCTTTTATTTCAGGTTCTACAGGAAATACAATAAAGAATATTTCCGGAAGATCTTTGTTTGCAGTTTCTTATGGAATTGTTGTTAGTGGTACAACCAATGCTACAATTGAAAATAATGAACTTGCAAAAACAAATTTGCCGATTCAATCGCAATCGAATGCAGTTGGCACTAAGATACTCAAGAATCAAATCGGCGGAGTTGATTCAGTAAACAACGCTGGTATAACGGTTCTTAATAGTACTAACTTCGAAATTGCCAATAATACAATTAGAGGATTGCGTCGTGCAACCGGTGGTTGGGTTACCGCAATAACAATTGGTACCACAGGAACATCAACAGTTGTTGATCCTTCTAACGGTGTTATTGCAAATAATACTATATTCGATTTGTTTATGACGGGAACTGGGGCGCAAGCATACGGTGCTCGTGGAATTAATATTTCGATATTGGGTAATAATGCAAATATTACGGTAGCTAATAATCGTATCTACGATTTGAAGTGTGTTGGTGACGACGAGATATTCTATAATCCTCTTGGAATTCAAATAAACCAAGGTGGTGGAATAAAAATAGTTAACAACAGTATCAATTTATTTGGTTCTATCATTAGCTCAGGCGGTGGTGGAGGAACACTTAATCCTCTCTCAGCTGCTTTGTATGCACCTATCTCCAATGTTTATGGCAATCTTATTGTTGAGAATAATATTTTTGCTAACAGAATTAATACCGACCAGGCAAAAGGAAGATCGTATGCATTTTATGTTGGTTTACCAATGAGTGCATTTACATCTTTCAATTACAACAACCTTTGGGTTGGTGGTAATAGTGCTAAACTTGGTGCTTCTTATTCAGGTTTAGTAACTACAGAGTATCCTACTTTGGATTCTTTGGTTGCTACTCTCAGTAATAATAATTATTCAATAAATGCTATGCCGGCATTTGTTGATTCGTTAAATCTTGCTATTGATACCATGAATACAAATTCTTGGTTAATCAATGGAGTAGGTAATCCATTAACTACCACAGCAACAGATTTCAACGGTAATGCTCGTTCGCAAACTCTTGCCACAGGCCCTGTTGATTTAGGTTCTACTGAGTTCTCTCCTGCAAGTGGTGTTTTGGCTCCTTTGGCAATGCCAAACGCAAAACCAATTCTTGGCACAAGCCAAGTGTTTACTCTTGCCGGTAAAGTTGTTGCAACAATACAATGGAGTAATGCAGGTACTGTTCCTGATTCCGTTGCTGTTCGTACGTACAATGGATCTCCTGCCACTGCATCCGGATTTGTATTCGGTAGCACACGCTGGAGCGTTGAAGGCGTTGGTGGCTCGGCATATTCTTATACATTAAGAATGCCTTACAGCCCCGTTACGTTCTCAGGTATAAATCAATTAAATCTTAGAGCTGCAGCTAACGCAGGTTCAGGTTTTGTTCCTGTAGGTAGCATGGTACATCCTCCACTAATGTTAGTAGATGCAGTTGATATGAAAATAATGCAAACTTATGCGATCTTTGATGCATTTATAGCTTCTCCAACAAACTTAGTTGTTCTTGCTCCGGATGATCTTAAAGTTCGTTTAACATGGACTGATAACGCAACCAACGAAAACAACTATGTAATTGAAAGAAAACTTGGAGATTCTCTAAGTGTTAATTCATTTGCTACAGTTGTAACGTTGCCTGCAAATGCAACTTCTTACAACGATACTTCGATTGTAAAAGGAACTCTCTACACTTATAGAGTTGCTGCAAAGTCGGAAGCATTCACTTCAACCTTTAGCAATCTTGCTCAGGTAAACACCTTGGTACCTGTTGAATTAACATCTTTTACAGCAGCTATTGGCGCTGATAAAAAAATTAATCTCAATTGGAGTACCGCAACAGAGCAAAATAACCGTGGTTTCGATGTTGAACGCAACATTGATAATCAATGGGTGAAAGTTGCATTTGTTGAAGGTAACGGTACAGTTAACACTCCTACAGCATATTCATTCGCAGATGATTTATCATTTGTTGCTGTTAAAGGCATAATTAAATACCGTCTGAAACAAATTGATTTTGATGGTGCTTTCAGTTATACTAATGAAATTGAATTAGACGCTGATTTAATGCCAAAAGAATTCACTTTGTATCAAAACTTCCCAAATCCATTCAATCCTTCTACAGCAATTAAGTATGCATTACCTTCTGATAGCAGAGTAACTATCTCTGTCTATTCAATAGCAGGTGAATTAATAACTAATTTAGTAGATGGCGTTCAAGCAGCCGGTTACCAAGAGGTTACACTTAATGGTTCTGAGTTAGCTTCGGGTGTTTATCTTTATAGAATTAATGCAGTTTCTCTCAGTGGTGGAAAATCGTTCTCCGCTACTAAGAAAATGGTACTAATGAAGTAAACGATAGATTAAATTCTTTTAACAAGCCGTTTCGGTTAAACGAAACGGCTTGTTTGTTTTAAACACAACATTCTATTTCCAGATTTTTTTCCGTGTATTTTGTTTAATAAATATTTGGGTTCTGTTTGTAAAAGTAAAAAAATACATTTAGTTTACTGAACAAGGTTTTTGTGTTTGAATTATGGGCGTTTTGGTGTTTAATTTTGTTTTTAGTTTATCGGTCCCCAACATCCCACAAACTCTCCTTAGCAGTAGGGATACGCATTCCTTTCTTTTTACACATCTTTTTATCAAATCACGGAGATACCAATGAAAATTCATCTCTACTTCCTCTGTTATAGATTCGAGGCTTTAGTAGCTTCTCATTTAGAACCTGAAGCTTTTGGGACATATATGGCTGTAGGTACTCAAAAAAATACACGAGGCAATGTTCTGTTCTTTGAAGTTGATGCTGCAAAGCTCACGGGCAATTATTTTAATTTGGATACGCTTGAAAGCCGCGTTACACTTCACGAAGATGGTTCGCCAAAGAGAAGTAAGTATCTTAAAGTTTATAGAGTTCTTGAACATATTGATATTGAAGCACTTGGTAAATTGTATCTTACTACTGCTGATGGCAGAACTCTTGCCATTGATGCTAAAGAATATAATGCCGAAAAAGAAGAACCGGGAATTAACTTATATGATGAGCTCTGTCCGGTTTCTCCAATGGTAGCTTCGGTTTTAGCACCTTCTAAATTTTCGAGCTTTATGACAGCAGAAGAAAACTCACTGTTTGTGCCGAAAATATTTTTTGCAGATTTAAGTGTCGATAGAGATGCCTCAGGAAGATTAGCCGGTTATCTCCCTTATTCAAATTCTGTTCATATACATGATTGTATAAAAGAACTTGAAAAAGGAGCTGAGAAATCAACTAAAACAATTTCACGTACTCGCACTTTTCATGGATTTTATCGCTCGATTAGAAGAGGATTTTTCCTTGGTGGCGATGGTAAATTATTATTCTATCCTTTCCCTGATAGAAAAGAGCTTGAAGTGGAACACTCCAAATGGTGGCGTTCTGCAACTGAAAGTTTGAACTAACAAATATCTCTAAGTAATCAGAATCATAATCATTAAGAATAGGTAAATCGTATGAATGGGCTTTTTATGAAGTTCCTTAAAAGTAAAAGGGTAAAGGGCAGCTATTTAGTTGCACTTCTTCTCTTTTTTATTACGGCCCTGATTGTGCCGGAGTTGGGTTTTAGCTCAACCGAACCAAACAGCGGTCATGGTTTTCAACCGTTTAGTTTCCTTACTGATGCTCGTTTCTCGGATTTCGAGAGAACATCTTTATTCATTATTCTTGCAATTGCCGTTGCAGGGCTGTTATATGCACTCGCATTAGTTAAGCAAGTAAAAAATGCTGATAGCGGTACTCCAAAAATGCAAGAGATTGCTGATGCTGTTCGCGAAGGTGCAAATGCATATCTTAAAGCACAATTCAAAAGAATTGGTCCTCTCATTATCTTAATCACTTTGTTCCTCTATTTTACCTATACGGGTGAAAACTCTGCATTTGGTGTTGGTAGAGCAGTTTCATTTTTGTTTGGAGCATTATTCAGCTGGACCGTTGGTTTTGTTGGTATGCGTCTCGCAACCATTGGTAACTTAAAGGTTGCTGCTGCAGCCCGCAGTAGTTATGGTGAAGCGATGCAGCTTGGTTATCGTACTGGTACCATTACCGGTATGCTAACTGATGGTCTTGGTCTGCTTGGTGGAACTATTATCTTTTTAATATTTGGTGAGCAAGCATACGAAGCACTCCTCGGATTTGGTTTTGGTGGCACACTCTTAGCTCTCTTTATGCGAGTTGGTGGTGGTATCTATACCAAGGCAGCAGATGTTGGAGCTGACTTAGTTGGTAAAATCGAAAAAGATATACCTGAAGACGATCCACGTAATGCTGCCACTATTGCCGATAACGTTGGCGATAACGTTGGTGATTGCGCCGGTATGGCCGCTGATATTTTTGAAAGCTATGAAGTAACCATAGTTGCAGCAATGATTTTGGGTCTTGCAACCTTTGGTCATATTGGTGTAATATTCCCATTGTTAGTTCGTGGTATTGGTGTATTAGGTTCAATAATATCTACATATACTGTGAAAGCCGGTCCTAATGATACTTCAGACACAGCTCTTAAGAGCGTGCATCGCGGATTTTGGATTGGTTCGGTTATTTCTGTAATCGGATTCTTTGCTTTAGGAATTGGCTATCTTAATTTCTCAGCTGATTATCTCAATTTCTATGAAAGTGCTAAAGCAGGTTTCTGGTTTGGTGACCCAAATGCAATGCCATGGTTATTCAACTTTGGTATTGATGGCTTAGATATGAGACCGGCAATCACCTGTTTGATTGGTGTAGTTTTAGCTATTGTATTAAACAAAGTTACAAGTTACTATACGCATACAGGACACGAGCCCGTAAAGTCGCTTGCTAAATCTTGCAAAACAGGACATGCAACAAATATCATCCAAGGTTTCGCAGTTGGTTATGAATCAACAGTGGTAACAATTCTTGTAATTGCAGTTGCAATCTTTTTATCAGTTCTCACCTATGCGGGAACAACTCCATTGTTTGTTTCTTACGGTGTAGCTATGACCGGTATAGGAATGTTAACCTTAACCGGTAATACCATTTCTATGGATGTATTCGGACCGGTAGCTGACAATGCCAATGGTATTGGTGAAATGGGTTATGATGCTGTAGAAATGGAAAAAGAGAAGCCGGGCAGTTATAAACGTGCTCGCCAGATTCTTTCAGACCTTGATGCAGTTGGTAACACAACTAAAGCTGAAACCAAGGGCATTGCAATCGGTTCCGCAGTTATAGCTGCAGTATCATTGTTCTCATCGTTCATCGCTGTTGTTGCTGTTGGTTCCGAAGAAAAAATAGGCGATTTAACAGTTCCACTTTATAAAGCTGTTCAGGGATTTTTGACTTTCTCAGATCCTACAGTGTTTATTGGATTCCTTATCGGAGGAGCTGTTCCGTTCTTATTTAGCTCGATGCTAATTCGTGCAGTAGGACGTGCAGCTTACTACATCGTTTACGAATGTCGTATTCAATTCCGTGACCCGGAAATATGGGCAGGTACTAAAAAACCTGATTATGGCAGAGTAGTTGATATCTGCACAAGTTCGGCTCAAAAAGAACTAATCGGCCCCGGGCTATTGGCCATATTTGCCCCAATTATGGTTGGTTTCTTATTAGGACCGTATGCTCTTGGTGGATTCCTTGCAGGTATGATTTTAGTTGGTCAGCTTCTTGCAGTATTTATGTCTAATGCCGGTGGCGCATGGGATAATGCAAAGAAAATGATTGAAGACGGTTTATATGGCGGCAAAGGTTCCGAAGCCCATAAGGCAGCTGTAACAGGTGATACCGTTGGTGATCCGTTAAAGGATACAGCAGGACCTGCTATTAACCCTCTTATCAAAGTTATGAATATGGTGAGCTTGTTGATACTTGGAATGGTACTTAAATACTCAGTATCACCATATCAACAGCTTCAAGAAGCACTCAAGGATTTCAAACTTCCTGAGACTGCAAATATTTTAGCTGAAACATTCAAAACAGTTATTTATGAAGTTCCAAAATATTCCGATAATTATGTTATCGGGATAATTGTGGTTGTAGTTTCGCTTGGTGCACTTTGGTATTCAGTTTGGCAGAGTAAACGTGAGCTCGATGCCGAACACGACATAACGAATGAATAAAGTTTAGAATACTATAAATTCTATTTCACTTTAAAGCCGATGCCAAAAACATCGGCTTTTTTTTGTAGTACGATGATTTCTTAACTTTTGTTAAGATTTAAAAAGATCCCAATTGATAATTTTGTGAACGTTATATTGTTGAAACTACCTCCCAAGTATTTCATCTATACGCCCAAAATGAGGGGCTCAATAAAAAAAGAATTGGGCCCCTCTATTTTTTTTATCGGCAGATAATTAACTTATATTTATTATTGAGTTGTTAATAAATGATATTATACGGCTTGGATTAAAGCATTAAAGTCGATCAAGAAAGGAAAAGCTTTGCAAGAAAAATTATTTGAATGGATTGAGCAATATTTAATAATTACCGATGCTGAAAAAAAAGCTCTTGTTGATCTGGATATCTTTAGAAGCTACCCTAAAGGAACTGTACTTCTCAATCAAGGTGAGAGGTCGCGCAATGAGTATTTTGTTCTTCAAGGTTTATTAAGACGTTATTTCGAAAAAGACGGTGAAGAAAAAACGGTTGAGTTCTACGCCGAGGGAGAGGGAGTTACACCTATTTGCACCGTTAACGGAGAACCTTCAGATTATTCAATAGCAACCCTTGAAGAATGTACTCTTATTGTTTCCAATTCATCAATGGGAGCAATACTTTATGAACGTTTCCCAAGATTTGAAACTCTTTGCAGATTAGTATCCGACGATCTCATCCTCAAAACACAAGTAATATTTGATAACTTCAAATCATCAACTCCTGAGGAGCGCTATATACATTTACTTGATAAAAGACCGGATCTTATTCAACGAGTTCCGCAATATCAACTTGCTAGTTTTTTGGGAATTACACCTGAATCATTAAGCCGAATCAGAAAACGCCTTACAAAGTATCACGAATAATAATAAATGGAATTGCGTTCAGTTCTTAACTAAAGTCAAGAATTATCAGGGGGAATCGGTTGTAAGTTTGCCTTTCAAATGAAAAGGAAAACTTATGAAAAACTACAAAATTCTTCTCTACCTCATAATCACATTACTTCCAATCAATATGTTTGGACAAAATCAATCTGAAGAATCACAGGATTGTAATTGGTTTATTGGCTCATCTGCATTTATGTTAATGACCCCCATTCTTGATCCATCACCATCTTTCTACCAACTGAGATTGGGTAGAAATGTTTCGGAGAATGGTGTAGTAACAATTGAGGCAATAACATGGAAATACCATCAACCTCTTGGAATACCTTATGGAGATTCCTATTCAGATAAAACTGAAAACTACCCCGGTTCAGTACGTGGTTATGGAATAGGTTTAGCTTATCAGCATTATATCTGGAAGGGTTTATACACCGAAATTCATGCAACCCCATTTTATCAGAAATATCTGAACGAAAAAGACGAAGTTATTCAGACAGGATTTCAACTATTTACCGTATTGAGAGTTGGTTATCATGTAAAACTTATTGGAGATAAATTCTTTATTGAACCCTCATTTGCTGCAACCGCTTGGCCAATAAACACTAACGTTCCTGAATCTTTTAAAAAGTTGGACAACAAATGGAAAGACTATTTTTTGGTTGAACCCGGACTCCATTTTGGTTACTATTTTTAATAAAGAACCAGAATCATTTCTGCTTTTATAAACATATCAATGCCTTGCAAAGGGGCTATCTGATAGATTTGTTCTAAAATCTATCTTTTATCGGATTCAAACTAAACCATCATCTTTTTGAAGATTTCTTATACCTATAAGACTCGACAAAAAGACAAAAGGTTTTATAACAATGAAAACAACAAAGGTAAACAAATGAAAAAACTCTTTTTAGTATTAGTAGTATTTGCATATATGCTCTATGGGCAGGAAAGTGAAAAGTTAGGCAATATTGCAGGTAAAGTAATTGATTCGGAAACCAAACAATTACTATTTGGTGCAACCGTAACAATTGATGGCACGGTTAAAGGTGCAACTACAGATAACAATGGTGAATTTGTAATCAAAAATTTATCACTTGGTAATCACTCTGTTAGAGTAAGTTTTGTCGGATACGAAACAGTAGTACAGCCAGATGTTCAGGTAGCTCCTCAAAAAACAACTTTTATTACATTAGAAACAAAAACTGCCAACTATAAGCTTAGTGATGTTGTAATTAATGGTGGCTACTTTAAGGATACCGAACACAAACAGGGTAGTGTTGTTAATTTTTCAGCTGAGGAGATTCGTCGTTCACCTGGAACGGCTGGTGATGTAAGTCGTATTATGTTTACACTACCATCAGTCAGTAAGGTAAACGATGTGAGAAATAGTCTTGCCGTTCGTGGAGGTTCTTCTGTAGAAAACTCGTACTATTTGGATAATATCGAAATCCCTAATATCAACCACTTCCCGGTTGAGGGATCGTCAGATGGCCCAATTGGATTACTAAATCCTGAATTCATTCAAGATGTGAACTTTTATTCCGGAGGTTTTTCTGCTGCATACGGAGATAGATTATCTTCAATAATGGAAATTGACTACCGAGAAGGGAACAAAGAGGAAATTGTCACAAAACTTGCTTTAGGTCTAACAGGTATTGGTGCAAGTATTGAAGGTCCACTTTCAAACAGTAGCACATTTATGATATCTGCAAATAGAAGTTATCTCGATGTTCTGATAGATCAGTTTGAATCGGGCGGCGCATTACCAAAGTATGGTGATGGACAAATGAAATTAACTTTTCAAATAGATGATAAGAATAAACTTACATTTTTAAATATTCTTTCAATTGATGATATATTAGTAGATAAAGAAGCCGTTATTAAAGAAAGATCAGTTTTCTACGGAAATTCAGACCAAATAACGAATACCGCAGGTTTGAACTGGATGCATGTTTTTGGCAGTTTAGGATATACAAATACATCGGTTTCATACACATACAACGATGCTAAAAATAAATACTATAAAACCAAAACGTTAAGTGAAATGTTTCGCAATGATTTTGTTGATCATTCAATAAGAGTTCGTAACGTAACATTTCTAAAACTTAATGAATGGCAGAATCTGGAAGTTGGTTTTGATCTCAGTGGTAATAATACTGCATATAAAACAAGATACAATGAATATAAAGATCAATGGGGAAATACTATACCCACAGTGGCGATAGACAAAACTCTCGAAAGTGCTGAGGCAGGTGCTTTTGCATCGCATTCCATAAAAATACTTGATTTGTTTACATTAAATTATGGTGTTCGAGCAGATTATTATACCTACAACGAAAAATTTGTGGTAGCCCCTCGCGCATCTTTAAACTATCATTATTCCCCGATTACTAATCTAAGTTTCAGTTTTGGAAAGTTTTATCAAAACAATCCTAATAATATTCTTATCCAGAGTGCAGCTTTCAAGAAGCTTGATTTACCTCAATCCACGCACTTTATATTAGGTTTGCATCATTATTTGGGTGAATCTACCAAGCTTACTATAGAGGCCTACTACAAAGATTATGATAACTTAACTTTGAACCCGACTCAACCAACATTGTTGCTCTACGATCAGCCACAGACTTTGGGAGGATTCTGGAATCAAACAGCACTCACCGACAAAGGCATAGGAATTTCACGAGGTATTGAAGTTACCGTACAGAAAAAGCTTGCATCAGATTTCTATGGAATAGCAAGTGCTTCATTAAGCAAAACACGATATAAGGATTTTAATGGCACTTGGAGAGATAGAATCTACGACAACCAATTCAATGTCAACATAGAAGGTGGTTATATTCCCGGTAGTGACTGGGAGTTCAAACTCAGATGGATATATGCCGGTGGAACCCCTTATACTCCTGTGGATGTAAATGCATCTCTTGCAGCAGGAACTGAAATATCGGATTTAACAAAGGCGAACTCTGTGAGGTTGCCCGATTATCATTCGTTGAATTTAAGAGTAGATAAGAAGTTCTATTTTGGTAATTCTTCATTGCTTCTTTATCTGAGTGTTTGGAATGTTTATAACAGAGAAAACATAGGCGTTTATTTCTGGAATGATGTGAAAAACGAGCTCGAAACAGTAAAACAATGGAGCGTATTGCCTGTTGTTGGTTTAGAGTACCAGTTTTAGTCAAACGAAAAAGTAATAAATACTGTAAGAATATTACGCACCTTGCTTCTCAAAGTATTGAGGAGCAAGGTGTTTTTACTTTTCAACACTGTATCTTTCTTTAACAGCTTGCACATTATTTTCAAGCATCGTCTTCATTATTTCAATATTAACATTCTTAAGACTTTTTATATAAATACACCCCTTCCCAACTTTAACTTTTCCAAATTGCTCCAATAGTATTTCCTTATCTTTAAAGTCAGGGGAAGAGATAGAGTGAAATTGCTGTGCTTCGTGGTGAAAATCCAACAACTATCCAATTTCCCTCGCGTCCACTATCATATTTATAGTAATAACTCCCAAAACCAATAATACTTGTTCCCCACATTTTTGGGGTGTAACCGGTTAAAGAAGTGATGAGAGCTATAAGTTCGTATGAATCTTCTTTCTGTTGTTGATTTTTCAAACTTTCGACAAATAGTGTTACATCAGATTCGTTTGGGGTG
>CALKUG010000008.1 GCA_937996765.1 uncultured Ignavibacteria bacterium | reverse complement strand
TTGGGGGAAAGGTCCTTGTAATTAGGCACGCCGTCTCTATCGCTATCAATCGGACAGCCCGTAGCATCAACTGCAACTCCCACGGGAGTATTGGGACAGCTATCTTTATAATCAGGTATGCCGTCTCTATCAGTGTCAATCGGGCAACCAAAACCGTCAACTTTAACTCCAATAGGAGTATTGGGACAAGCATCGTATTTATCACCAACGCCATCGCCATCTGTATCAGTTGAAGAGGGTGAAAACAAAGTATATGTCAAACCCGCAGAACCGTAAATCATTGCATCGTTTTGTTTGTTTTTTACGGCATCTGCCATATCTGAATTATGGAGCACAAAACCGCCTTCAAACCGAATTCCAACATCGCTACCCAGCATAATGAGCGCACCGCCTGAGAATGAGTTATGTATCGCATTCATTTTATCTGAAGGTGAGGCAACAAGCGGTAGTTTTTGATTTTGCGATGTGCGGGGGTCGAACCAGCTCATTCCGATAGCATAACCCACATAAGGAATAAAAATATCAGAAATATCTATATAGTAGTTGGTCCCAAAATTTAGTAGCGAAATACTTCCGCTTAGCTCAGTAGGGGTTTCCCGTATATCGGTTGCGTTATGTGCGCCTAATAAAGCTTGAACTTTTAAACTAAAATTGAAGTAGGAGAATGGGAGTATGTATTCAAACGACTGCCCAAAAAACGGTGAGAAAGAACCTTTTGCGTAATCGGTTTCAGGGCGCAAAATACCAAACGAGGTACTTGAAACCCATTTCCCAAACACGGGATGTTCTAATTCGGGTTGAGAATAAAATTCTGCAAACTTTTCTTGTGAGAAAAGAGATGACTGCCCGATAACCAATACGCTTAGCAGAATAACTGCCACCGATAAACGGTTCATAATTCCTTACAATACGATAAAATCGTTATTTTTCTTTAATCCATTGGGACCAAATATCGGTCTGTACACCAATGGTAACCTTCCTACCATTGCGAACAATGGGAGTTTTCAGAAGAAGGGGGTCGGAGAGAAGTTCCTCTTCGAGATTATACTTCATAAACTTTAAATTGCGTTTAGCGAACTGCTTGCCTTCGGTGTCAACTATTTCCTCGAGAGGAATTACCGCAGCAATATTATTGAGTTCGCCTTGTGCCAAACCTTTTTCAGTTAAATCGCGGAAATGTACCTGAATATTCCGTTCCTGAAAAAAACGTCGTGCCTTTTTTGTATCGTTGCACTTGAGAGTGCCAAAAATTTGTATGTTCATAATGCTAAAAATAAAACAGAATGTTCAAAAATAAACAAATAGCAACATGATTTATATAAAAATCCATAGAACTGACACAACCATTTTAATACAACGCAGGTCTAAGTAAGAAATAACGGTACAGGATGATAGAAAACGAGACTGATTTGATACTGTTGGCTCAAAAAGGCAATAACAAGGCCTTTGAGCAATTAGTAAAAATGCACGATAAAAAGGTGTATGCTCTTGCATTACACTTTACCGGCTCCGATGATGATGCAAAAGATGTGTATCAGGAGGTGTTTATACGTGTATTCAAATCGTTAAAAAGTTTCGAACAAAAGTCGCAGTTTTCAACATGGTTACATAGAATAACCGTGAATGTGTGTCTTACTTATAAAACGCGAGAAGCTCGGCACAATCACATTCCGTTGGAAACTGAGGAAGATGAGTTATCGCCAATTAATACATTGGCAGATAATTCGTTATCACCTGAACGCGAAGTAGAATCAGGTGATATTGGCGAACATATACAAGAGTGCATCGGGAAGTTACCCGAAAAGCAGCGCATGGCTTTTCTGATGAAGCACACCCAAGGATTGAAGTTCAGGGAAATTGCTGAACGCATGGGTTGCGAAGAAGGAACGGTAAAAAGATATGTTTTTACAGCTACACAAAAATTAAAAAATGATGTTTCACTGAAACGCAGATGGCAACAATGAAAACAGAAAAATTTAAAGAATGGATTCTCCTTTATTCGTTGGGCGAGTTAGACGCAGAAAGAACAGAAGTTCTGCTCGAAGCGATTAAAGGATCGGAGGAACTGCAAAAAGAATTGCGGGAGACTCAGGAATTATTTTCCGCTTTAGATAAAGGTCTACCGGAACCTTCTGAAAAATCGCTCAGCGAAGCAAGGGCAAGGTTATTTGGCGAAGTAGAAACTTTGCAAACACAAGACGTTAAGATTTTTAAACTGCCTGATTTTAGAAAATTAGCAATTCAACTTTCAAAAGCAGCGGCAATTCTTTTTGTAGGGTTTATTGCAGGATATTATTCTATAAAAACAAATTCAGGTATTCCGATAAGCTTAGTGAGTAATAAAGATGTGACAGGACTTATAACCGAAAATATTCGTATGGGAAATGTTCAGGTTGAAAAACAGGAAGATGGTACACTATTAGTTAACTACGAGGAAATTGTAACCAGGACTCTTAAAGGAACAGCTGATGATGAGTATATTCAAAAGATTTTGGTCCATTCGCTACTAAACGAAGAAAATCCGGGTACGCGTTTGCAAACAATTAGAGCAGTAGGTAATAAAAGCGAGTTCAAAGGTGATGGTGAAGTAAAACAGGCATTGTTAAAACTTGTGTTATACGACGATAATCTCGGCGTAAAACTGCAAAGCATCAAGTTGTTGAACAACTACGTATTTGATGAAGAAATTAAAAAAACGTATCTAACGGTATTAACGAGCGATACCAGCAGTGCGATGAGAATTGAGGCAATAAATGCACTTTCTGCCTCACTCGAAAAAGGTGCAAGGATTGATAGCGATATACAAAGTACTCTACAGAGTTCTGTGAGTAAAGAAAGCAACCCTTATGTTCGCGTAAAAGCGACTAATCTGATAAAGGAGTATGAATTATGAGAATACTCTCGGTAAACGCTATCGTAATAATTCTCAGTTTAACGGTAATAGCTCAATCGAGTAAAAAACTTTCCAATATACCCGTTGGTGCTTCAGTTAAAGTAACCAATGGTGTTGGTGATGTTATAATAAAATCATGGAACAAACAGGAGATTGAGGCCGTTTATAGCAACGGAGAATCAACCCCGGAGGTTAAACAATCGGGTAATACAATTACCATCACCAATTCGCGCGATTACTACAGTGACGACGATGCCATGGTGGTTACAGTGCCCATGAATGCCAATTTAGACATTGCAACGCAGGGCGGAGGAATAAGTATTGCTACCATGAATAACGGCTACATTAATGCAGCCGGTATGGGTGGAGATATTTTCATTTCCAACCAAACAACAGGTATGATAAAACTTTCGACCGCAGGTGGTGGCATTAATGTATTTTCTATAAACGGCTCGCTCTCGATTCGTTCCAGCGGTGGTGATATTAGTGTTGGCAACATCGAAAAAAATCTCGATATCGTAACTTCAGGTGGTGAAGTGTATGCCGGCTCGGTAAATGGTTCGGCCAAAATAACCTCGTCGGGTGGAGATATTGCAGTAGGATTTGTAAAAGGCAACGCCGCAATAACAACAGGTGGCGGAAGTATTTCACTTGGTAAAGCGGGTTCAACATCACAGCTTAAAACCGGCGGTGGTGAAATAGCTGTTACCGAATCTTGGAATACACTATCGGCATCTTCCGGTGGCGGAGATATTTATTTGGGTCAACATAGCGGTTCACTCGATATCACAAGCGGAAGTGGTGATATTAATGTTACTCTTATAGGAACAGGAAAAGGAAATTCCACTGTTAAAACCGGTTACGGCGATATTTATCTTTCGGTTAAATCAGGACTCTCACTCGAGCTGCAAGCAGTTAAAAACCACAGCTGGGAGTACGATGAAGATGATTTTGGCATCAGTAGTTTCTTAAAAGCTGAAAAAGTGACAGTGGATAAAAAAACAAAAACTGTAACTGCCACTTATAAACTGGGTACCGGTGAAAACAAAATTAAAGTGATGACCGGATACGGTGAAATTACGATACTGACTAAGTAAAAAGATTTATTCAGCAGGAATAAACTGAGTTAACTCATATCGGATATTTAGTAAATCATTAGCATAACGCTCAATGAGCACATTACCTACACCGGGGAGTATATTGAATACGGTCTCCACACCCGGACCTTCGGGAATAACGTATTCAACACATTTAATTGTTTTACCTTGCCAGAGTAACTCTTTTGAAAGGTTACGTAATTTCAGTTTCACTGTTGCAAATTGCGATTCATTTCCTTCGGTTGCGGGGTAAGGGAATGCAACAAACTCATCTGCTACAGGAGTAAATTCTCTCGCCTGCATCCAATGGAGCCCCTTCTCAGAATTGCGCATATATGTGTAATTTCTGTTTGAACGAGTATAAACAGAATACCAGGTTATATCGTTAATCACTGTGTCTTTTACAACTACAACCGTATCGGTTCGTTGTTGGCTGATGGTTAAATCGTCACGATAGAGTATTTCGCTATAAATCCAACTATTGCCTACTTTTAAGGGCATCAGTTCTTGTGTGCTCTGTGCAAGGGCGGACTGCGTTAATGAGAACAATGAAATCAATAAGAGTAATGGTAATTTTTTCATAGTTATTCTAATTCAAATTCTTTAATGAGTGAAAGAACAATATCAATTTCAGCAATGGTATTGTAATAATGGGGTGAAAATCTCAGAAAACCTTCGCGATATGCAAGATGAACCTTGCGTTCAGATAAAAAGTTAAACAACTTTTCACCGCTGGGGTGCTTTACTGTAACAATACCCGAGAGCTCGTTTAATGGAGCTCCAAACAAAAGCGGGGGAAAGCCCACTTCCGCAAGTTCGTTGATAAAGTATGCTGTATTTGAAACAATACGTTGCTCAATGTTCTCAATTCCCACCGAGTTAAAAATATCAATTGCTGTACCTGTAGCAACAGCCCCAATAACGGTAACAGTTCCCGTTTGAAAAGCATCCGCAGTGGGTAGTGGGGTGAGATTATAATCAAGCAAATTCCATGCATCCACAACCGAAAGCCACCCTGCGTATGCAGGGCTCATACGAGATTGTAGTTCTTCGGTTACATAAAGATAGGAAAGTCCCATTAAACCCATCAACCATTTTTGCGTGCCACCGGCAAGATAGTCAATGTTGCACCGTTTAACATCTAACGATAAAGCACCAAGTCCCTGAATGGCATCAACGGAAAAAATAATTCCGTGTTTTTTACACAGATTACCAATCGCTTCAAGGTCGGCACGAAAACCTGTGAGAAATTGAACAAAGCTAATTGAGAGGAGTTTAGTTTTGG
>CALKUG010000007.1 GCA_937996765.1 uncultured Ignavibacteria bacterium | reverse complement strand
CTGTTAAAATCGGTCCGTTTTTTAGTTCGATTGGCAACATGGCTAAACAGCTTGAAGATTCAGGCGCAAAAGGTATTGTATTGTTCAATCGTTTCTATCAACCCGATATTGATTTGGAAAAACTTGAAGTAGTACCAAACGTGTTGTTAAGCACTCCTTGGGCAATGCGTCTTCCACTTCGTTGGACTGCAATACTCCATGGCAGAACAAATCTTGATATTGCAGCTACCAGTGGTATTTGCAACGAGTTAGACGTGTTAAAGATGACTATGGCAGGTGCTTCGGTTACTCAAATGCTTTCTTGCTTGCTCAAATTCGGAATACCTCACATCAAAGATGTGTTGGTTAAAATTGAGCGTTGGATGGTGGATCATGAATATGAGTCGCTTAACCAAATGCGTGGAAGTATGAGTTATCGTAATGTTAAGGATCCTTCAGTATTTGCTCGCGCAAATTATATGAAAGTTCTTAACTCAGTTACTCTCTAATTTTATCAACTGACATTGATAAGCAACGGGCTCCTTCGCTTTTAGCGAGGGAGCCCTTTTTATTAATGGTGATGTATTAGTTCTTTTTCCTGAGAACCATACCCGTTGAGGGAGGCAAAGTTGCTGTTGATTTAGCTGAACCAAGTGAGCTTGTGCCGGCAGTCTGCTCGTTAACAACTATTTCCCATTCACCTACAGGAAGAGTAAACTCTTTCTTTTGATCGGGGTTGGCGTTAAAGAGTACAACAAAATGCTCACCTTTGTGTTTAACTTCATATCCTAAAGAGAAGGGATTCTTTTTATCGATAGGTAAGAATGTTACCTCTTCGTACTCAGCTCTTCGGAATGAGTTGTATTTTTTACGAAGTTCAATCAAACCTTGGTAGTACTTGAATAACTCATTATTTGCTTTTGCGTGCTCATAATTGATGTAGTTTACACCATTATCTTTATCGTAAGTGTTATGATCTAAGCGACCTTTTAATGGGTCTGAAACTTCAACATCGAGAGGCACAACCTTAGTGCGTGCGTATTCCTGGCCGGTATGAATCATAGTCATACCTTGTGAGGTAAATAAAAATAATGCTGCAAGCTTATTGAGTTTCATCTGTTTTGGGGTGAGCTTTTGAAAATCATCCACATCTTCAATGATTGTAGATTCTTTAGCGTCGCCTAACCCAATTCTAATAAAATCACCTAAAGTGTATCCATCGTGAGATTCTAAATAATTAACAGATGTTTCTTTGTTAATAAACAAGCCGAGTGAATCACGAGTAAGAGTGCCATTTACGTAACTCTTAACGCGTTCAGGGGTATTGTTACCAAACCACTTGCCAAAAATCCAACCGTGGTTATCGTAAGGATTCTCGCCTTTAATTCCGTTACGAATTTGGTCGTTCCAGCTTCCCCAACCGCGTTGTGAAAAACCATTTGGATCGTATCCGCCACCCCAAGGTTCACAAACGACTATAACATCAGGATTAATTTTGCGAAGTTCTTTTATGACTTCTTCTACAGTGCCCCAATCAATCAATTTACCCAAGTCGAAGCGGAATCCGTCAATTTTATATTCCTTCATCCAATAAATCAAGCTCTCTACAATTAACCTCCGAGTCATTGGACGTTCTGTTTTAAAATCGTTTCCGCAATAACTCTGAGCAACAAAATGGCCATCAGGAGTTAATCGGTAATAATAATCTTTATCAATTTGCTTAAATCCGCCTAATTCATATTCTGATGTATGGTTATAAACAACATCCATAACAACAGCAATGCCTTCTTTTTTGAAGGCCTTTACCATATCCTTGAAGGCGTTACGTGCAATATCTTTTTTGCCTTCCCAGACATTCCAATTTAATTTCTCCCAATTTTCGGCATAGTATGCCTCGGGAGCAAAAAAAGCTGCTGTCATATATCCCCAATGGTTTCTTGCATAGGGATTCCAAGTATTAAATCTGCCAGCCATCGAGTCGCGATAGGGAATTTCTATGTTGGCAAATTCCTGAGCAGGTAAAAGTTCAACGGTGTTTACGCCAAGAGATTTGATATAATCCAAACCACCGGTTATGCCCTTTTCGGTAAGCCCTTTATATTGTCCGGGATATTTTGCTCCGGAACTGGGATGAGCAGTCATATCGCGAAGGTGCATTTCGTAAATTATGGCATCTCTCCAATCTTGTTTTATCCAATCAACACCCTCCCAATCATAGTCGCCTTCTTTTACAACTATGCCTTTTCTCGGATTCATATAAGTGTTAAAAGTAGTTACAGCTTTTGCATAAGGATCGAGCACGATTGTATGTAAGTCGTTATCGTCGTTAAAAGGATTATCAATTTTGTAGCCGTAGTATTTTCCGGTTAATTCACTATTTACTGAAATTTCCCAAACACCATCATTATCACGAGTTAGTGAAAATTCTTTTGCGTGAGTATCTTCAGGTTTTTCAAAAACACAAAGAGTAACACTTTTGGCTTGTGGAACAAAGATTCTAAAAATAGTAGAGCCATTTTCTACTATGGCACCCAGTGGTTTTGAAGAATAGTAAGTATCGAGTTTTTTTAATCTTTCAACATATTCTGTTTGCTCAGGAGTGAGAGTGGATTGAGCTTTAACATCAGCAGTCATAAATGCTACACCTATTACAATTATCAAAAGGAGCCCTAATGCGGGACGGTAGTTCATTGAAAAACCTATGTATTAATGGTAGGAATGACTACAAATTAACTGTTTTTAAAGGAAAAAAAAAGCGGATTATAAATCCAAAGTATTTAATCATCGGGTTAGTTCCGATGATTAAATACTTTTATAATGGTTATGCTTTATCGAAGAATAGTCTGTTCGGTAGCGGCATCGAAGTAATGGGTTTTTGATGAGTCGAAATAGACTTTTACCGTGTCACCATGCTGCATCAATGCTCTTGAAGAGACACGAGCGGTAATTTGAACGCCTTCGATCGTAAAATAAATAAAGGTTTCGTTACCCATAGGTTCAACAACTTCAAGTGTAATTGAGAGTTCCGAAAACAGAGTTTTATCCTGAAGTGAGTTTAACTCAAGATAAATATCTTCGGGGCGAATTCCCAGCCATACATTTGTATAACTACCACCGTTTGCAAATTCCGATTGTTGTTTAGATAGCGATACGTTAAAACTACCACCAGCTGAAACAAATTGTGAAACTCCGTTTTGATTTTTAAATGAACCGAGTACAAAATTCATTGCCGGTGAGCCAATAAATCCTGCAACAAATTTATTTACAGGTGAGTTATAGAGGTTGAGGGGGGAATCTATTTGCTGAACAAATCCCGATTTCATAACTACAATTTTATCACCCATAGTCATTGCTTCAACTTGATCGTGTGTTACATAAATCATTGTTGAACCGAGTGTGTGATGTAATTTAGAAATTTCGGTACGCATTTGTACGCGTAGTTTAGCATCAAGATTTGAGAGTGGCTCGTCAAACAAAAACACTTTTGGTTTACGTACTATTGCACGACCTAATGCTACTCTTTGGCGTTGCCCACCGGAAAGTGCTTTAGGCTTACGCTCGAGATATTCAGTTAAACCAAGCACTTCAGCAACTTCGCTCACTCTACGCTCTATTTCCGCAGAATTCATTTTCCGCAGTTTTAATCCAAACGACATATTTTCACGGACTGTCATATGTGGGTAGAGTGCATAGTTTTGAAATACCATTGCTATATCGCGGTCTTTTGGGGGAACGTCGTTCATTTTTTCACCATCTATAAACAAATTCCCTGAGGTAATTTCCTCAAGCCCTGCAATCATTCTCAGAGTAGTAGATTTTCCACAACCCGAAGGGCCAACTAACACTACAAATTCTTTATCGTGTATTTCGATGCTCACATTGGAGGCCGCAATAACACCGCCTTCATATACTTTGTTTACATTTTCAAGTTTTACTTCTGCCATAACATTTGTCCAATTTTAACGATTATTTTGTTTTAATTTCTAAAGTTGCGGGTAATTCATTTATAAAAATAGCATTGGGATTTTCAACAGTAACACTATTTCCGTTTACTAATATCTTTTCACCAGCTTTAAGGCCAAACATATTATAAATACGTATTCCTCCTTTGGGCATTCTTTCGAGTTTTTCAATGGAAAGAGTATATCCGGATGAAGTGGGTTTGATAAGATAGGAAATAGCACCATAATATGTTTTTACATTTTTTACACCAATTGGCTCACCATAGTTCAGCCAATCGGTTGTTATTCCTGCTCCTACAACAAGGGCATCGTTGGACTCATCTTCGTAAACAAAATGAGCGCGGGCTGCACTAATAAAATCTGAGCCCACCCATGTGTGTGGCATATCGCCAATAAAGCGAGGGGCATCGTACTCGCGCCAAACCACTTCCGCCCAGTGGTTCCAGCCTTGAGGGCGTTGATCTTTGAAAAAGAAATCAAGCAGAGCATGGGCTCTCTCGGGTTGGTCTAAATAAATGTATGCACCAACAACTCGGAGCTCGTATGGTGTATAATTTACCCATGTTTTAGAGGTGTCTCTTCTGCCAACAAAAAACTTCCAGTAGCGTTCAAAGGTGTTGTCTAAAAGTTCTGCTGGTAGATTTGCTCTTTCGTTACAAGGGTACAAAGCAATGGTAGTTGAAGTAGCATCAAAGTCGCCAAGTTCAACACAACCGGGAATGTAATTGATATTTTTGGCTTTGGTTGCCAAATCAATTGAGCGATAAAGATTTTTCTGAAATTCGTCGCGAACAACTTTCCACTCGCTTGCGAGTTGCTTCTCGCCAATTGCATCGGCAAGAGATACGGCATCTTTTAGCCCTTTAATAGCAAAAAAGTTATCCCAGTAGGAGTGCATGGGTTTTTCGGAATATCCTTCGTGACTAATAGATTCTGGAAGAATTCCATAAAAGGCTTGGAGTTCAGTCTTGTTTTTGTATTCATCTGTTGAGCGTTGTGCAATAAGGTAGCGGAGATATTCAACTGCCTTAACAATATGTTGAAATTGCTCTTTAACAAAAGCTGTATCGCCCGTGAAGAGCAAATATTGTTTTAATAGGAAAATAAACTGTCCGGGTGAATCGTGCTCGGGAACGGGGTCCGGGCCACGGTGATCTACAACGCAGGGGACTTTTCCGCTTGGGTATTGATAACTGTAGTACCAATCAATGTATTTTTTTACATCATCCGAAATACCCATTTTTAGTAATGCCGAAGAAGTAAGCGAGCCGTCTCTAATCCATGAACGCTCATAGGATCGTGAGCCGGGTTGTGTACCAACTGAATCCTTATTAATAAGAATATAGGCAATGTTCGAGCGTACTGTATTTTTAAGTTGATTAAGCTGTTTAGGAACGATAAACTCAACTTTGTTTAAAGTAGCTTCCCAATATTTGTAGGTCTCGTTATATGCGGTTTTAACATCCGCCGGTGTGTACTTCTGTTTAAAGGTAGCTTCATAAAAAGGCATCACAAAAGAGTAATCAATTTTCTCACCCGGGGCAAGAGAGTACGGATATTCTAAAACTCCGGAAGCATAATGAAGGGGATCTGTAATGGTAGTACGATTATTACGAAGTCCATTATCGAGCAAGGCTATTGCATCACCTTCGATAAAGGAGTTTAAAGAAGTTGAATTAGGTGCAACAGTAGGGTAAACACGTTTTTCATCAACTTGAATGTAATTTTTGTTTACTTTGATTGATGAAATGGGGGCAACACCACCCACCATATTTAAGAATTGATACGAAGGGTTTACCTGAAATGGCCTAATGGCAACATACAAACTACCTTTGCTTACTGAGCTGCCGTTGTTTTTAATAGTATAAATTACGTTTGAGTTTGATGAAAGAGCATCGCCTGAGGCAAAAGTGGTTGTGGTTAATTCAAGTCCGTTAGCGTATGTTCTAATAACTTTTGGGATTGGCATATAGCCATCCACTAACTCTTGTTTATTGCTACTCTCTTTCCAAGTAAGCAGTTCTTTATTAGAAACTATAAAAGGCTCAAGTGAAAACTTACCTTTGTCGCTTTCAACCATTCCTTCTTCGTTAATCATAGATTCTTTGCGATCGAAGTTAACGCCTGTTACGGTAAAGTATGATTTTTGAGGATTAAAATACTTGGGGAAAATTCCTTCACGAAAATCATTTGCCATAAACTCGAAGAGTGTGAAAGGTTTGTGAGTGAACGAGGTTGGCATTATCTCAATTTCTGCCAGGGAAACTAAACCGGTTGTTGCGGGTGTAGTAGCTATGCGGATAAATTTACTTTCGGATTCTGCCAATGGTAAATAGGAGACAGAACTAGGTGTACATTGCGAAGAAAACACCTCTTCGTATTGGGTGTTGTTTTCCGAAAACTCTACCTTAAAAGATTTTGGGGGATGTAAGCCCCAACGGATAATAAGTCCGCCAAACTCTTGATTGTTTTTATACGAAAGTGTAACCTTAGGTTGTTTGTCGCTTTTATCCGAAATCCACTCGGTTGATTTGTTGCCGTCAAAAAGCCTTGGGGCATATTCTTTTACTGAAGAAGTGAAAATACTTGGAGTTTCGGGAGTTGTTGAAATAGGTGCTAATTCACGCAATTCAAGTTCGTCAAGAAAAATGCTTCCCTTACCACCATTAAATGAAGTAACCACAAATTCAATTTTGAAAATCTTATCCGGATGAGCAAGGTGCGAAGGTCCCCAAGCCTTGCTGATGTGTCTCTTTTTTAATGTGACTTTTGTCCATTCTTTAGGGAAAGAATAGTTTACTTTATTTACCCACCAAACAGAAGTGCCCACAGAATCGAGGAATTTAACCTCGAGCGTATTATTAGGTGATATCCCTTTAATGTAAAAAGAAAACTCATAGTTTTCAGGTAGGGTAATAGGCGAAACAGCTGTTTGGAAGCCTGCATAACCACTACCAGCAGCGAAATTATAATCTATTTTAATCGCATTGCCTTTATACCCCGGGGTGGGTGCGAAATGTAGGTCAACTTGCTCTGCCGCAACTTTAGTTCTCATCGAATTATCTTCGAACCCATCTATAAGTTGGGCAAATGATGGTGTTGCAAATAGCGTGATTGCCAAAGCCATAAGCATAAGTAATTTCATAAAATGGTTACTCCGGAATAATCAAGTAAAAAATCTCATCAAAAATATATAAACAAAAACACAAATGAAAACGATTACATTTTATAATTTTGCAAAAACTACAAATATCAAAACACCAACCAATAAATTTTTTATACTAAAACGTGCAAAACAAGCAAAAAACGGCATTTACGCGTGAGAGCAAAAAATTTTAAAATATTTTTCTTGACAGTAAAACCATAATTCGTTAATTTTTCGGCCAATGAAAACGATTACATTGCAAGAAATGAGCTATGGCAATAACAATTAAAGAGCTTGCGGCGGCGGCAAAAGTATCAGTTGCAACGGTTTCCCGTGCATTAAACGACGACCCAAAGGTAAGGCCGGAAACCAAAAAACGAGTTAAGCATTTTGCAGACTTACTTGACTACAATCCCAATATTCTCGCAAGAAACTTTAAAAAAGGCACTTCTAATATTATCGGATTGATACTCCCTGATATTTATGGTGAATTTTTTACCGAGATTATTCGTGGTGTTGATGCAGTTTGTTACGAACACGGTTATTACCCGCTTGTAGCCAGCTCGCATAGTGAGCGAAGCATGGCCGAAACCATGATTAACTTTATGGGGCAAGGAATTGTAGGAGGCTATATCGTTATGGCCCCCGTGCTGAGCGACGACCTCAAATCAATTATTCAAAAAAAGAATTTGCCTATAGTGCTTATTAATGGCAGAATGACCTACGAAGATTGCGATTCAGTTGGTGTCGATAACCAAGCAAGTGCAAAAGCGATGGTAACTCATCTCATTGAAAAAGGTTACAAGAGAATCGCGCATATCTCGGGTTCGAAGAAAAATAACGATGCTACAAGAAGGGAAAAAGGCTATGTAGCTGCGTTGGAAGAACAGGGAATTGCTGTTGATAAAAAAATGATAAAATCAGGCGACTTTGATATCGTAAAGGGTGAGCAAATCTGTAGAGAATTCCTTTCATCCAAGAATAAGCCCGATGCGATTTTTTGCGCAAATGATATGATGGCTATTGGGTGTTACAAGGCCGCGGCTACAATGGGTTTTAAAATCCCCGAGGATATTGCTATCGCAGGATTTGACGACATATTTGTTTCGCAATTTATGACTCCCCGTTTAACCACTGTACGTGTGGATACCGAACTTATCGGAAAAACGGCTGCCGACCTTTTGATTAAACGTATAGCGGAATCGCAAATTTCGTCATTCTCAAAAATTGTTATTCCCTCAACTATTATAGACGGAGAATCGAGTTAATGATCTCCTCTTTAAACCATAAATCATGATCAAGAACGAAGAAATCAGAAAGAATAGTATGAAGTTCGAAACAAAGTACGGTGGATTTAATGATGCCGGTGATGAATATATTATCAAGTCACCATTTACCCCAAAACCATGGATCAATGTTTTAACTAATGGCGACTTTGGAGCAGTAATTGCTCAAAGTGGTGGAGGTTTTACATGGAAAGAACACAGCGAGTTTAACCGTCTTACCCGTTGGCATCAAGATTTGGTGCAGGATAACTGGGGTCAGTTCTTTTATATTCGAGATAATGAAACCGGTGAATTTTGGTCGCCTATTTTTAGTCCTACCAAAACCGTTCACGACTCCTATCAATGTCGGCACGGTTTGGGCTTCACGGAGTTTACGACCGAGTATAAAGGGATTAAGGTAACAGCCACCACATTTATACCGCGCAACCATTCTTTACAAATATGGCACTTTGCTCTTGAAAACAAACGAAATACCGATGCTAATTTATCGCTATTTACCTACTTTGAATGGGTTTTGGGTTCTTCCGCAGATGCCCATCGTGAGTTTCATAAATCGTTTTTAGAAACAGAATATGATGAATCTATTAGCGGTATTACTGCAACCAAACGGTTGTGGGAAATTCCTCTGGGAGATAGAGGCCATTGGAACATTGAATACGAATACTACGGATATTTTTGCAGTCCGGGTAATGTGGCCGGTTACGAAGGAGACAAAGATGCGTTTATTGGACAATACGGAGATATTGCCGCACCTAAAGCAGTTAAGGAAGGCAAATTAACCGGTAAAGTAGGTAAATGGAATGACTCTATTGCAAGCTTGCAGGTTGATGCCAAATTAGCACCCGGAGGTCAAAAAGCAATTCCGTTCTTTTTAGGTTTGGTAAAAGACACTAAAACAATCTCCTCAGTTTTAAAAGATTTCGACACAGATGAAAAGATTTTTACTGAGTTCCATGCAGTAAATTCATTCTGGAAAGAAATGCTTTCTACACTTAAAGTGGAAACCCCCGACTCAGCTATGGATTTGGCTCTTAATACCTGGTTCCGTTATCAGGCTATAGCCGGTCGCCTTTGGGGAAGAACCGCTTACTATCAGCAAAGCGGTGCGTTTGGTTTCCGTGATCAATTACAAGATAGCTTGGTATTTTTACCAATTAACCCTGAGTTTACCAAAAGGCAAATTCAACTACATGCACGACATCAGTTTTTTGACGGCACCGTTCTGCATTGGTGGCACCCTATAAGCGAAACAGGGTTACTTACAAAAATGACAGATGACCTACTGTGGCTGCCATACATTATTGGGCATTATATCGACGAAACGGCTGATTATAGCATTCTTGATGTTAAAGAACCGTATTACGATGCAAAAGATAAAGATGAAACGCTCTACGAACACTGCTTAAAAGCAATTGCTATGGTTAACTCGCGCATGAGTGAAAGAGGCATTCCGCTTATTGGTGCAGGTGACTGGAACGACGGACTCAGTGCTGTTGGTCTTGATTTCAAAGGTGAATCGGTTTGGCTTGCTCATTTCTTTGCCGGAATACTTAATCGCTTCTCGGAAATTGCAAGTCAATACGAGAAAAACGTAATGCGAGCAAAAGAATTTACCAATCAGTATGTTGCGCTTAAGGAAAATATTAACCAACACTCATGGGATGGAGAGTATTTTTACAGAGGAACAAAAGACTCCGGTGAAAAATTTGGCTCATCCGAAAACGAAGATGGCAAGATATTCCTCAATGCTCAGACATGGTCGGTTATTAACGACACCACCACACCTGAAAGAAAACAACAGGTTATGGATGCCGTTACCAAACATTTACTCCGCGACAATGGCGCACTTTTGTTAGCTCCTGCTTATTCAAAACCAGACAAGTATATCGGATATCTTTCACGTTATGCTGCCGGTCGTAGAGAAAACGGTGGCGTTTACACGCATGCCGCTACTTGGGCAATATGGGCTTATGCAATGGTGGGGAATAAAGAATTGGCATACGAAGCGTACCGCAGACTTAATCCTATAGTTAGCGGTATGAATCCCGATAAGTATGTTGCAGAACCCTACGTAACACCCGGAAATATAGACGGACCCGATTCACCTAACTACGGTATGGGTGGATGGACTTGGTACACCGGTAGTGCCTCGTGGTTTGTAAAATGTACACTCGAAAGTATTCTCGGAATAAAACCCACAATTCAAGGTTTGGTTATTGAACCATGTGTACCGGTTGATTGGAAGGGTTATTCAGTAAGCAGATTATTCCGCGGAGCAACGTACAATATCACTTTTGTTGCAGGTGGTGGCAGCGGTGAAGTTCAGTCAATTTTGTTTGACGGAAAAATTCTGGAAGGCACAACTCTCCCTGTCGCTCCTTCGGGTAGCACGGTAAACGTAAACGTAAAATTAGTTTAAAGGCATAAATATGATTGGTGCATCGCGGAAAAATTTGAACGGAACGTGGGATTATATTTCAGATAGTAAAAGCTCTCTCACGTACGAACAAGTACTGAGGATGTACCAATCAAAAAAACAAACTAAGAAAATAAAAGTACCCGCTAATTGGCAGGTGGAAGGGGTTGATAACTTTAGCGGTACCTTGTGGTACATTACAGAGTTTGTAGCCCCCTTAAAAACACTTGCAAATGAGATGTTTGTACTTCGTTTTCATGGAATAGATTACTTTGCTGAAATATGGATTAACAACACACGAATAAAAGCTCACGAAGGATATTTCCAACAGTTTGATGCAGAGATAACAGATTTTGCGTTGAGTGGTACAAAGAACTTACTTGTAGTAAAAGTGACTTCTCCACGAGAAGAGCCAGGCGCAGTTTGGCCACTTCGTAAGCAATTAATAAAAGGTATTTTTAATCACCATGACTGTAGGCCGGGAAGTTGGACTTATGAACACGGACAAGATAAAAACACCGGCGGAATTTGGAATTCGGTTGAGTTACTCTACGGTGCCGAAGCAACAGCAAATGCCGAGTTGAGGTATCACGAGTCCTCCAACAATACATTCGATTGCGAGTTAAAACTTCAGATTAATTCGCAGACAGCCACCCCAGTTTCTACCCCAATGGTGGTTATAATAACAGACCCCGAAGGAAACACCACAAGCAAACAATTTACCTTGTGTTATCAAGCCGGAGTGCGAGAGTATTCATTTCATTTTAGTTTAGAAAACGTAAAGCGTTGGACTGTATGGGAGCGTGGCGAACAGAATCAGTACCATTTCGAAATAATGTCACATTTTTTTGGTGCTGTTGAAGTAACAACCGGATTCAGAACATTTGTAATGGACGAAAAACGCCGCTGCTTCCTTAACGGTGAACCCTTATTCCTGCGCGGTACTAATCTTATAGCCGAGCAATTTCTTTCGGCGCTTAATGCAAAAAAAATAAATTTTATTGCTCGCCAAATGCGCGAAGCAAATATTAATATTGTAAGAGTGCATGCCCATGTTAATCGGCAGGAACTCTACGATGCTTTTGATAGAGAAGGAATTTTGGTGTGGCAGGATTTCCCGCTTCAATGGACCTATGATACCTCCGAAAAGTTTAGAGCCAATGCTTGCACTCAAATAGGAGAGATGGCAGAACAGTTATTGCACCACCCCTCAATAGTGTTTTGGTGCTGCCATAATGAACCCGGAGAGCAAATAGAAACTCTTGACCCTTGGCTTGAAGAGG
>CALKUG010000006.1 GCA_937996765.1 uncultured Ignavibacteria bacterium | reverse complement strand
AGAGCAGCGGTCTCCAAAACCGCAGGTTGGGGGTTCGAGTCCCTCCTGCCGTGCACTTTTAAGGATATATCTGATATGAAGCAAAAAATAATAGACTTCTTCAATGATGTTGCCAAGGAAATGAAAAAGGTTACCTGGCCGAGCAAAGAAGAGTTAAAGGAATCCACCACCGTGGTAATTGTAGCATCGTTAGTGATTGCTGTAGTTTCATGGGGGCTTGATGTTGCCATTTCTTTCGCATTTAAGTCTGTGTTCTAAGGATAACTAATGGAACAAAGATGGTATGTAGTTAAAACATTTTCAGGACACGAAAACAAAGTTAAAGGCTTTATAGAGCAAGGGCTTAAAGAGAGCGAAGCTTTACAAGCCAAAGTTACCGAAGTTTTGGTGCCTATGGAAAAAGTTTTTGAAGTTAAGGATGGTAAAAAAAGAACCAAAACCCGAAACTTCTTCCCCGGATACATTTTAATTCAGGCAGATTTAGACGCTTACGTTAAAGATTTTGTACAAAATACCCCCTCTGTAATGGGATTTCTTGGACCAAGAAACAACCCAAATCCGTTACAACCCGATGAAGTTAAACGTATTATCGGCAGAATTAAGCAGGATGAAACAGGCGAGCGTATGGAAACTATCTTCCGTGCAGGAGATACAGTTAAAATTATTGATGGTCCATTTAACAATTTTAATGGTGTAGTTGAAGAAGTAAACGAAGACAAAATGAAAATCAAAGTTCTTGTTTCTATCTTCGGTAGAAAAACACCCGTTGAAATTGATTTTGTTCAGGCAGAATTAGAGAATTAAAAAAGATAAAATTTACAGGTAATAGTTATGGCTAAGAAAATCACCGGATATATTAAATTACAGATTCCAGGCGGAAAAGCAAACCCTTCACCACCGGTAGGACCTGCATTAGGTCAAAAAGGTGTTAACATCATGGAATTCTGTAAGCAGTTTAATGCAAGAACTGCCGACAAAGATGGCATGATTACTCCGGTAGTAATAACTGTTTACTCAGATAAGTCATTCACGTTTATAACTAAAACGCCGCCGGCGCCCGTACTCCTTATTAAGGCAGCTAAATTGCCTAAAGGATCGGCTGAACCCAACAGAACTAAAGTTGGCAAGGTAACCAGCGCGCAAGTTGAGGAAATAGCAAAATTAAAAATGCCTGACCTCAACACTACAGACCTAAACTCTGCTATTAGCATGGTTAAGGGTACAGCGCGCAGTATGGGCATAACTGTAGAATAATAAAGGTAAATAATGAAACAGACCAAACGCCAGAAGGCAGTTTCCGCAAAACTGCCGAAGGATAAGGTATTCTCTCTCGAAGAAGCAATAGCTTTTTTGAAGGAAAATACTAAAGTAAAATTCGTTGAGTCTCTTGATTGTGATATCCGCTTAGGTGTAGATCCACGTCATGCAGATCAAATGATTCGCGGAACCGTAACCCTCCCACATGGAACCGGTAAATCAGTTCGTGTGCTTGTAGTAACCCAAGGTCCTCGTATTCAAGAAGCTTTGGATGCAGGTGCTGACCATGCAGGTTTTGATGATTATCTTCAGAAAATCCAAGAAGGATGGGCTGAAGTAGATGTAATTATCGCAAGCCCCGATGCAATGGCTCAGTTAGGTAAATTAGGTAAAATTTTGGGTCCTAAAGGTTTAATGCCTAACCCAAAAAGTGGAACCGTAACCCCTGATGTTGCAAATGCAGTACGCGAAGTTAAAGCAGGAAAAATTGAATTCCGCGTTGACAAGACCGGTATCGTACACACTTCGTTAGGAAAATTAAGTTTTGAAACAAAACAATTAGCTGAAAATGCTCGCGCATTCCTTTCAACAATTGTTAAGTTAAAGCCTTCTTCGGCAAAAGGTACCTATGTTAAAAGCTTGTTTTTAACCAGCACCATGGGACCCGGATTACAGATAAGCAAAGACGAAGTAGGCGCATAAATTTTATTACGCACAAACGCTTCTAATCCAATAACAATAACACAGAACTGACATAGGAAAACAATGAAAAAAGAAGAAAAAGTTGAGATTGTGTCAGAGGTTGTGGAGTTGTTAAATAATAGTTCAGCACTCTATGTAGCCGACTACAAAGGTGTAACCGTTGAGCAAATTAATAATTTGCGTAACGAGTTTCGTAAAGAAGGAGTAACCTACAAGGTTATCAAAAACACTTTAATGAAACGCGCACTTGATGAAACCGGCAAATATCCGCAATTAGGCGAGTACTTGGTAGGAATGACCGGGTTCGCGTTTGCTTCGGATAATGTAGTAGCGCCGGCTAAAATAATGAAAAAATTTAACGACGACACTCAAAAATTCGCTTTAAAAGCGTGCTATATAGACACCGCGTTCTACGATGGCTCGAAGTTGAAGGAATTGGCCTCGTTGCCTACGAAGTCAGAGATCATCGCAAGTATTCTTGGCAGCTTAAACGCTCCGGCATCCGGAATCGTTGGCGCTGTGAATGCAGTGATGAGAGACTTAGTAAGCGTAATTGACCAGATCTCTAAAAAAGAGACAGCATAACAAATAGTTTAGAAATAGAAGTTTTACAGGAGTAAAAATATAATGTCTGAGAAAATCGCAGAATTAGTAGAAAAAATCAAAGCTTTAACCTTAGTTGAAGCAGCTGAATTAAAAAAAGCATTAGAAGATGAATTTGGTGTAACCGCAGCAGCCCCAATGATGATGGGTGGCCCGGTTGCAGCAGCAGCAGCAGCTCCGGTTGAAGAGAAAACCGAATTCGATGTTATCCTCGAAGCAGCCGGCGATAGCAAACTTAACGTAATCAAAGCAGTTCGTGCTCATACCGGTCTCGGTTTGAAAGAAGCAAAAGACTTAGTTGACGGTGCTCCAAAGCCTGTTAAAGAAGCTATTTCTAAAGACGAAGCTGAGAAAATTATGAAAGAGCTCGTTGAAGCCGGTGCAAAAGTAAGCATTAAGTAATAACTGAATACTTTACTTTCATTAGCATTATTTTTCTAAAGTGATGAGTGGCGTAGTACGCCCCTCATCGCTTTTTATTTGTATATAGCCGTTTTTTTGTCCTGAAATGTTCAGGCAAACCATTTTAACACCGAGGTACATGTGGATAGCCAAAGAATATCCTTTAGCAAAATAAAACCAATAATAGATATACCTGATTTATTGGCCGTGCAGAAGGAATCGTTTGAGGATTTTTTACAACTTAATATACCACCGGCAGAGCGTGAAAATAAGGGGTTGCAGAATGTGTTTCTGGCCAACTTCCCGGTTCTTGACACCAAAGAGTTTTTCCGTTTAGATTTTATTGAGTATCATATAGATGCCCCCCGTTATTCGATTCAAGAGTGCAAAGAAAAAGGTTTAACTTACGCGGCTCCGCTTAAAGCAAAATTACGTCTTTCGCGTAAAGATGAAGAAACCCAAGAATTTGTAAACACCGTACAGCAGGAAGTCTATCTTGGAAACCTGCCTTTTATGACCGAAAGTGCCACATTTATAATTAATGGCGCTGAACGTGTTGTAGTTTCGCAATTGCACAGATCGCCTGGTGTGGCGTTCTCTCTTACCCATCACGCTAACGGTACTCCCCTTTATTCTGCCCGTATTATTCCTCTTAAAGGTTCATGGGTTGAGTTTGCAACCGATATTAACCACGTTCTCTATGTTTATATAGATCGTAAAAAGAAATTCCCCTCTACAACACTTCTCCGCGCATTAAACTATGTTGCCGATGATGAAATACTCGGATTGTTTGATATGTTTGAAGATGTTGATGTTAATGCAACAGAGCTCGAAACTCTGATTGGCCGTGTTGTTGCCGCAGATGTTTTTGATATGAATACCGGTGAGATTTTCCTCACTCGCGAAAGCATTATCAACGAAGAGACCATTGAACGTATTCGCGAAGCTGAAGTTGATGTTATAAAACTTATTCGCAATGACCTCAATACCGAACAAGATTTAATACTTAATACTCTTAAAAAAGATTCTTCGCATACACGCGAAGAAGCACTATTCTCAATTTACAGACAATTAAGAACCGGTGAAGCCCCTGATTTGGATACTGCAGCCGGACTAATTGAAAAATTGTTCTTCAACGATAAACGCTACGACCTTGGTGAGGTGGGCAGACATCGTATGAACGACAAATTAAATTTGGGAATTCCTGAATCTACCACAGTTTTAACCCCTGAAGATATTGTAGCAATCATGAAATACATGATTCGCATGAAAGACGGCAAAGAATCTTTTGATGATATTGACCATCTTGGAAACAGACGTGTTAGAACAGTTGGTGAACAGCTTCAACAACAATTTAATACCGGCGTAGCTCGTATGATTCGTACAATTAAAGAACGTATGAATATGAGAGACACCGAAGGTTTTACACCTCAAGATTTGGTGAACGCACGCACAATCAGCAGTGTTATTAACGGATTTTTTGGCACAAACCAACTTTCACAGTTTATGGATCAGACAAATCCTCTGAGTGAATTAACTCACAAAAGAAGAATGTCAGCATTAGGACCAGGCGGTCTTACACGTGAAAGAGCAGGATTTGAGGTTCGTGACGTACATTACACCCACTACGGTCGTTTGTGCCCCATTGAAACCCCTGAAGGACCGAACATTGGTCTTATTTCTTCGCTTACCATTTACGCACGCGTAAACAAGTACGGCTTCTTAGAAACCCCTTATCGCAAAGTTGATAGTGGAGCAGTTTCTGACCAAGTTGAGTATTTGACAGCAGAGCAAGAAGATCATTTTACGATTGCACAGGCAAACGAGGCCTTTGAAGAGGGTAAATTCTCCAACGAGCGTGTAAAATCACGTTTCAAAGGTGATTTCCCGCTTTCATTACCTGAAAACATACAATATATGGACGTTTCGCCGGCTCAGATAGTAAGTGCGGCAGCGGCATTGATTCCATTTCTTGAACATGATGATGCTAACCGTGCACTCATGGGCTCGAATATGCAACGCCAAGCAGTTCCACTTATTCGTCCGGAAGCTCCAGTTGTTGGAACCGGTCTTGAGAAAACCGTTGCCGAAGATACCCGTGCGGTGATATTGGCAGAAAACTCAGGATTTGTTGAATATGTAGATAGTGATAAAATTATTGTTAACTACGATATCGACCCCAACGAACCACAGTATGTTGTACAGTTTGCGGATTCCAAGAAAATTGAATACCGACTTATCAAGTTCAGCGGAACCAACCAAGAAACCTGTATTAACCAAAAGCCGATTGTAAAACCGGGCCAAAAGGTTAAAAAAGGCGATGTATTGGCTGATGGATTTGCAACTGATGGCGGTGAACTTGCACTTGGACGTAACGTTTTAGTAGCGTTTATGCCATGGAGAGGTTACAACTTCGAGGATGCTATTATCGTGAGTGAAAAATTAGTAGCTAACGATGTATTCACATCAATTCATATCGAAGAAGTTGAACTTCAGGTGCGCGAAACCAAACGCGGTGAAGAAGAATTAACACGCGATATCCCTAATGTTAACGAAGAGATGATTAAAAATCTTGACGAACATGGTGTCATCCGTGAAGGCGCTGAAGTTAAAGAAGGCGACATTCTTATTGGTAAAATCACCCCAAAAGGTGAAAGTGACCCAACACCTGAAGAAAAATTGCTCCGTGCTATTTTTGGTGATAAAGCCGGTGATGTTAAAGATGCATCATTAAAGGCATCACCCGGATTACGTGGTACTATTGTTAAAACGAGAATTTTTTCACGCCGTAAAAAAGAAGGAAGCGACCACAAGAAGCATGAGCAAAAGCTTTTAGCTGAACTTGAGGAAAAGCATAAACGCGAGCTTTCTCACCTATTTGACCTGTTAGGCAAGAAATTAGCCTTGCTTTGCTCAGGGAAAAAGACTCTTGGTATTCGTGACCAAGACGGCTCGATAGTGGTAAAATCCGGCGTTGAAGTTAAAGACTCCAACTTCGCAGACCATGAAGTAATTGCTCGTTTAGACTTCCACTCAAAGTGGTTCGATAGCGAAGAATTAAACAATTTTGTAACAAAGCTCTACAAAAACTTCTACATTAAGCAGATTGAAATTGACGAGCTTTACAAAAGAGCTAAAGCAAAAATTCAAGGTGGCGATGAATTGCCTCCGGGAATTGTTCAGCTCGCAAAAGTTTATATCGCCAAAAAGAGAAAAATCTCAGTAGGTGATAAGATGGCAGGACGCCACGGTAATAAAGGTGTAGTTTCTAAGGTTGTACCTATGGAAGATATGCCATTTTTACCTGATGGAACCCCGATTGAAATGATACTTAACCCACTTGGCGTACCTTCGCGTATGAACATTGGTCAGTTGTATGAAACTGCCTTGGGTTGGGTTGGTAAAAAACTCGGCGTTAAGTTCGCAACCCCTGTATTCGACGGTGCTAAAGTGAGCGACGTTGAAGGTTGGTTGGAACAAGCAGAACTGCCTGCAGGTTGTAAAACACAAATGATTGACGGAAGAACCGGTGAGTTTTTCCATCAACCGGTTACCGTAGGGTATATTTATATGCTCAAACTTAGCCACATGGTGGATGATAAAATCCATGCAAGGGCTATCGGACCATACTCACTAATCACTCAGCAGCCCCTTGGTGGCAAAGCGCAATTTGGCGGACAGAGATTTGGAGAAATGGAAGTGTGGGCTCTTGAGGCCTACGGTGCTTCACATATTCTTCAGGAAATTCTCACCGTTAAAAGTGATGACGTATCGGGACGCGCTAAAGTATATGAAGCGATTGTTAAAGGCGAAAACATCAGCGAACTGAATGTGCCTGAATCGTTTAACGTACTTATTAAAGAGCTACAAGGTCTCGGTCTTGATATAAAGAAAACCGAACGGTAATAACAGAAGAGAGAAAGGCGAATAAGGAGAAAATATGTCTTCAAGAAGTCAAGATACTGCTCCAAAAGATGTAGTGAGCATTACTATAACATTGGCGAGCCCGGATGATATACTATCACGCTCGCGTGGTGAGGTGACAAAGCCGGAAACGATTAATTATCGTTCCTACCGTCCTGAAAAAGACGGACTTTTCTGTGAAAAGATATTTGGACCAACCAGAGATTGGGAATGTTATTGCGGAAAATACAAAAGAATAAGATATAAAGGTATTGTGTGCGACCGTTGCGGTGTTGAAGTTACACAGAAGAGTGTACGCCGTGAGAGAATGGGTCATATTGCACTTGCAGTACCGGTTGTTCACATTTGGTTTTTCCGTTCGCAGCCCTCAAAAATTGGTAACCTTCTCGGATTTTCGTTAAAAGAACTTGAAAGAATAGTTTATTACGAATCGTATGTGGTTCTTAACCCGGGTCCGACAGGTTTAAATGTTAACGATTTGATTACCGAGGAGCAATACTTTGAGATTCTTAATTCGTTAGCAATTGGAAATGATAAACTTCCTGATAGCGATCCAAGAAAATTCTATGCAAAAATTGGTGGCGATGCTATACGCGAGCTGCTTAAAAAGCTCGATCCTGAGCAACTTTTTGTTGAATTGAAGGAACGCTTAGCAAATGAAACAAGTGCTCAAAAACGTGAGGATGTACTTAAACGTCTTCGTGTTTTAGAAGCATTCCGCAGAAAAGATGAAAGAGAAGATAAAGTTGAGAACAAACCTGAATGGATGGTTCTTAGCTATATACCCGTAATTCCACCTGAATTACGTCCTTTAGTTCCCCTCGAAGGCGGTAGATTTGCTACATCAGACTTAAATGATTTGTACAGAAGAGTAATTATTCGTAACAATCGTTTAAAGAGATTAATTGACATCAAAGCACCTGAAGTTATTTTACGTAACGAGAAACGTATGCTTCAGGAAGCAGTTGATGCATTATTTGACAATTCACGCCGTGGTTCTGCGGTAAGAAGCGATAACAATAGACCTTTGAAATCACTCAGTGATATGCTAAAAGGTAAACAAGGTCGTTTCCGTCAGAATTTGCTTGGTAAACGTGTGGATTATTCAGGCCGTAGCGTTATTGTGGTAGGCCCTGAGTTGAAACTCCACCAGTGCGGTCTTCCTAAAGATATGGCAGTAGAGTTATTCAAACCATTCATTATTAGAAAATTAATTGAACGCGGACATAATAAAACTGTAAAAAGTGCGAAAAAAGTTGTCGAAAGAAAAGACCCGATTATTTGGGAAATTCTTGAGAAAATTATTTCCGGACATCCAGTATTGTTAAACCGTGCTCCTACGCTTCACCGTTTAGGTATTCAGGCATTCCAGCCGATGCTTATCGATGAAAAGGCTATTCGTTTACACCCAATGGTGTGTACAGCGTTTAACGCGGATTTTGACGGTGACCAGATGGCGGTTCACGTTCCACTGAGTCATGAAGCACAGCTCGAAGCTCAATTATTGATGCTTAGTGCTCACAACATTCTTTCACCTCAGAACGGAAGTCCTATTACGGTTCCTACACAGGATATCGTACTTGGTGTGTATTATCTCACCAAGAAAAAAGAAGGCGACTTAGGCGAAGGAATGACCTTTAGTGCACCTGAAGAGGTAATTGTTGCTCACAACTCTAAAGTTGTTGGACTTCATGCCGGTATTAAGGTGAGAATAGACGGTGAAATGATTGAAACCACGGTTGGCCGTGTAATACTCAATCAAATTATACCCAAAGATATGGGTTATTTTAACTCGCTGCTCGTGAAAAAGGCATTTGGTAGCTTTATTGGTAAGATGTTTATGAAACTCGGCAATAAAGTAACCGCTAAATTCCTCGACGATTTAAAAGAACTTGGCTTCAAACACGCTATGATGGGCGGAATTTCTATCAGCTTTAGCGACGTGGTTATACCAAACGAAAAAGTTGAAATGATTAAACAAGCCGAACAACGTGTTAAAGTTGTATTCAATGAGTATGATAACGGTCTTATCACTGAAGGTGAACGTTATAATAAAATTATCGATATCTGGACACATACAACCAACGACGTAACAAAAGCACTTATGGATCGCTTAAAGGTGAACAACTTAGGTTTTAACCCGATTCATATGATGGTTGACTCAGGTGCGAGAGGATCGCAAGAGCAGGTTCGTCAGTTAGGCGGTATGCGCGGATTGATGCAGAAACCTCAAAAATCACTTTCCGGACAGGCCGGCGAAATTATCGAAAATCCGATTATCGCAAGCTTTAAAGAAGGTCTTACCGTATTAGAGTACTTTATCTCTACACACGGTGCTCGTAAAGGTTTGGCAGATACAGCTCTTAAAACAGCGGATGCAGGTTATCTTACCCGTCGTTTAGTTGACGTAGCTCAGGATGTTATTATCTCACAAGATGATTGCGGCACTATTCTTGGCATGAGAGTTTCAGCTCTTAAAGATGCCTCCGAAGAACGCGAATCACTTTCTGAGCGTATCATTGGACGCGTTCTCAACGAAGATGTTTATGATATTCGTACACACGAGTTAATTGCAGAAGCTGGTACTCTCATTAACGAAGAACTTGCAACCAAAATTGAGAATGCAAGTATTGAATCGGTGTTAATTAGAACAGTATTAACTTGCGAATCGCGTCAAGGTGTTTGCGCTAAGTGTTACGGACGTAACTTAACCAACGGAAAATTAGTTGAAGTTGGTGAAGCTGTAGGTGTTATAGCTGCTCAGTCAATCGGTGAGCCCGGTACACAGCTTACACTTCGCACGTTCCACTTGGGTGGTACTGCATCGCGTATTGCGAGCCAAAGCATGGTGGAAGCAAAAATCAACGGCCATGTACAATTCTCCAGAATTGTTGGTGTTGAAAAACGCGATCCATTGCTTGGTGAGGTATTGGTTGTAACCGGAAGACGTGGCGTAATAGAAATATACGACGACAATAACGTTTTGGTTAAAAAAGTTGATGTACCTTATGGTGCTTCCTTGATTGTGAAAGAAGGAAAATTAGTTAATGCTAAATCTATCCTTTACTCACATGATCAGTACAATGCGGTAATCCTTACCGACATACCAGGTAAAGTTACTTTCTCAGATATTATTGAAGGTGTTACCATGAACGTTCTTACGGACGATCTAACCGGTAACTCTATCAAGCAAATTATTGAGCCAAAAGACAAGAGTCTTTCGCCAAGTATTATTATCACACTTGATGACGGCAGAACAAAAGTAATAAGCTTACCTTCGAAGGCAATTCTTTCAGTTGAAGAAGGAAAAATTGTTGAAGCGGGTGAAGTTCTTGCAAAAATTTCACGTCAGGCTGGTAAATCCAGAGATATTACAGGCGGTTTGCCTCGAGTAACTGAGTTATTCGAAGCGCGTGCCCCTCAGGATCCCGCTTGGATTTCGGAAATTGAAGGTGTGGTTAAATTTGGTGCTCGTAAAAAAGGTTCCAGAGAGATTATTGTTACTGCAGTAGATGGTTCTGTTGAAAAACGTTACAGCGTGCCTCTCTCACGTCACATTCTTGTACAAGAAGGTGAAGAAATTCCGGCAGGCGAGCGTTTGACAGACGGACCTTTGAATCCGCATGATATTTTGCAGATTAAAGGCCCCAATGCAGTTCAAGAGTATCTCGTGAATGAGATTCAGGAAGTTTACCGTGTGCAAGGTGTTAAAATCAATGATAAACACATTGAGGTAATTGTACGCCAGATGTTACAGAAACAACGGATTATTAATCCGGGTGATTCACGCTTCCTTGAAGATGATCATGTGGATAAGTTCGATTTAATTGAAGAGAACGAACGTCTTCAAAACACCATATTGGTTGAAGATTCGGGCGATTCAAAAATTGCAAAAGGCACACAAATTTCAAGAAATATGCTCAGAGAGTTCAATAACGATTTAACGAGAAAATCTCGTAAAGAAATTGAAGCTCGCGAGGCTAAAGGTGCTACATTTGGTCATATCTTATTAGGTATAACCAGTGCATCGCTCTCAACCGAGAGTTTCCTTTCTGCAGCTTCGTTCCAGGAAACAACAAAAGTACTGGCAAACGCAGCAGTAGCGGCAAAAGTTGATTCTTTACGCGGCTTGAAAGAAAACGTAATTATGGGTCGTTTAATACCGGCAGGTACAGGATTACGTAAGTATCGCTCGATTGCAATAAAGACAGATGAGCCAGTTGCACAGCCAATTCTTGAAGATAATGGTGCAGAAGCAGCACAAATTGCTGCCGGAATAAGAAATCGATAAAAAAATAGCGATTTAGGGAAGTATAAACTTGACAAAGTTTATACTTCTCACTATATTGAAGGCTCAAATTTTTTAATTTAGAATTTGATGATTTAGCTGCTGGAAAAAAAGCAGCCAATATGTTCTAACGCCTAAAACTTTGATGACATCGCTGATCCCTCCGGGCGAGACATTTCGCCGAAGCAGCGCCTATATCAGAGCTATGAAGAACACAATGTAAAAGTAAATCAAAGGACTGATAAACTTGACAAAGTTTATTCTTTTCCGTACATTGCAAGGCTCAATTTTATTAAGTACAAATTTTTGATTTTTTGACAGGAGTCAACGTTGCCTACAATCAACCAATTGGTTCGAAAAGGCCGACAGGTAATTAAGTCCAAGAACAAAGCTCCGGCTCTTGATGCCTGCCCGCAAAAAAGAGGCGTGTGCACCAGGGTTTATACCACTACGCCAAAGAAGCCTAATTCAGCTTTGCGTAAGGTTGCGAGAGTTCGCTTAACAAACCACATTGAAGTAACTGCATACATTCCGGGCGAAGGTCACAACCTTCAAGAACACTCGATAGTACTCATAAGAGGCGGTAGAGTGAAAGATCTTCCGGGTGTGCGTTATCATATTATCCGTGGAACTTTAGACTCCAACGGAGTTCAGGATAGAAAACAAAGCCGTTCTAAGTATGGTGCTAAGAAACCAAAGGGTAAATAAGATATTATGAGAAAGAAAAGAGCCCCGAAGCGTTATATAAATCCGGATCCTAAGTTTAACGATTTGACATTAGCCAAATTTGTAAACGTGATTATGTACGATGGTAAAAAATCGGTAGCTCGTAAAGTTGTTTACGAAGCGTTCGAAATCATCGAAGAAAAAACTAAGAAGCCCGGAATAGATGTATTCAAAAAAGCAATTAGTAATGTTTCCCCTCTTATAGAGGTGAGAAGCCGCCGTGTTGGCGGTGCTACTTACCAGGTGCCTATGGAAGTTAGAGCAGAGCGTAAGCAAGCACTTGCATTCCGTTGGTTAAAAAATTATGCTCGCAATCGCAGCGAAAAAAGTTTCTCTGCAAAATTAGCAAGCGAATTGATTTCCGCATCGAACAACGAAGGTTCAGCAGTTAAGAAGAAAGAAGAGACTCATAAAATGGCCGAAGCTAACAAAGCTTTCGCACATTTTAAGTGGTAAGCTTCAGCAACGAATAGGAAAAGATTAAGTTATAATGAGTAAAAGACTCCCGATAGAGCGTGTAAGAAATATTGGTATTATGGCACACATTGATGCCGGAAAAACCACTACAACTGAGCGCGTTCTCTTTTATACCGGTAAAACTCACAGAATTGGAGAGGTTCATGATGGTGCGGCTACCATGGACTGGATGGAACAAGAAAAAGAACGTGGTATTACTATTACCTCGGCCGCAACTACTTGTGAGTGGAGAGATCATCAGATTAACATCATTGATACTCCCGGTCACGTTGATTTTACTGTTGAAGTAGAGCGTTCATTACGCGTACTCGACGGAGCTGTTGCACTGTTTTGTGCAGTTGGAGGCGTAGAGCCACAATCTGAAACCGTTTGGCGTCAGGCAGATAAATACGGTGTTCCCCGTATAGCATTTATTAATAAAATGGACCGTATTGGTGCAGACTTCTATAATGCTCTTGGCATGATTAGAGAACGTCTTGGAGCTAATGCGATTCCTATTACCTTACCAATCGGTGCAGGTGATATCTATGCAGGCCATATAGACCTTATTACTATGAAGGCTCGTGTTTTCCACGAAGATACACTTGGTATGACCTTCGATGATATCGAAATTCCTCATGATTTGGTAGAGGTTTCAAACAAATTTAGAACAGAAATGCTCGAAGCAGTATCTGATGTTGATGATACATTGCTTGAGAAGTACCTTGACGGTCAAGAAATTTCTGTTGATGAAATTAACCGTGTACTACGATTAGCTACTGTTGGTAACAAGATTATCCCGGTAATATGTGGTGCATCGTTCAAAAACAAAGGCGTTCAGAGATTACTTGATGCAGTTGTAGATTTTCTTCCTGCTCCTACTGACACTGATTTTGTTATTGCTCACAATACCAAAACAGAAGAAGATGTTGAAAGACGTGTAGCTTCGGATGAAAAATTTACTGCTCTTGCATTCAAAATAATGACTGACCCTTATGTAGGTAAACTAACTTTTGTCCGTGTTTATACCGGAAAATTAGAAGCTGGCTCTTATGTTTATAACACTGTAAGCAACAAAAAAGAACGCATTAGTCGTATTCTTCAAATGCATGCTAACTCCCGTCAAGAAATTTCGGAAGTAAGAGCTGGTGACATTTGTGCAGTTGTTGGGCTTAAATACACACGTACCGGTGATACATTGTGCGATGAAGACACACCAGTATTATTAGAGCGTATGGTATTCCCAGAGCCTGTTATTCACATTGCTATTGAGCCGAAAACAAAGGCTGATCAGGATAAATTATCTGATGCTCTTTCAAGATTGAGCGATGAAGATCCTACTTTTAGAGTTCATGTTGACGATGAAACCGGTCAAACTATTATTTCCGGAATGGGTGAGCTTCACTTAGAAATTCTTATCGATAGAATGAGAAGAGAATTTAAAGTGGAAGCAAATGTTGGCAAACCACAGGTTGCCTACAGAGAAACCATTCGTGAAAAAGTTACTGTTGAAGGTAAATTCCAGAAACAAACAGGTGGTCGCGGTAAATTCGGACACGTTTGGATTGATTTGGAACCCAATGAAACAGGCAAAGGATATGAGTTTGTCAATGGTATAGTCGGTGGTACAGTTCCAAAAGAATACATCCCGGCAGTTAATCACGGTATCCAAGAGGCCATGAAAAATGGTGTTCTCGCAGGATTCCCAGTAGTTGACATAAAAGTAAGATTAATAGATGGTTCGTATCATGATGTTGATTCAGACGAATTATCATTTAAGGTTGCAGGTTCCATGGCGTTCAAAAACGGATGCCGCAAAGCTAAGCCGGTGCTCTTAGAGCCGATAATGGCGGTTGAGATCGTAACACCGGAAGATTATCTCGGCGAAATCATGGGTGACATGAATTCACGTCGTGGCAGAATTGAAGGCTTTAACGCACGTAAAGATGCGCAGGTTATTAAAGCACAAGTTCCGCTTTCGGAGATGTTTGGTTATGCAACAACAATGCGCTCGATGTCGCAGGGTAGAGCAATCTATTCAATGCAATTCTCACACTACCAGGAAGTGCCTAAAGCTCTTGCTGAAGAAATAGCTGAGAAGTCATCAGGTAAAAAATCAGCTTTAGACGAATATTAATAAACTAAGTAATTCACAGGAGACTATCTTAGATGGCTAAAGAAAAATTTGATCGTTCCAAGGAACACGTAAATATTGGTACCATTGGACACGTAGATCACGGTAAAACAACATTAACAGCTGCTATCACCATGGCGCTATCCAAAAAAGGACTTTCTGCAAAGAGATCATTCGATTCTATCGATAATGCTCCTGAAGAAAGAGAGAGAGGTATCACAATTGCTACCGCTCACGTAGAATATGAAACAGCAAAAAGACATTATGCTCACGTTGACTGCCCAGGCCACGCGGATTATGTAAAAAACATGATCACCGGTGCTGCGCAAATGGACGGTGCTATTCTCGTAGTTGCTGCTACTGACGGTCCTATGCCTCAAACAAAAGAGCACATCCTTTTAGCTCGCCAAGTAGGTGTACCTCGTATCGTTGTATTTTTGAATAAAGTAGATGCGATGGAAGATGCAGAGCTTGTTGACCTCGTTGAAATGGAAATTCGCGAACTCCTCAGCAAATATGAATTCCCCGGAGATGACATTCCTGTTATCCGTGGTTCTGCTCTTCATGCTTTAGATGCTGGTGCTGCTGATGCTGATCCTTCAGACGAACGTTATCAGTGCATTTGGGACTTAATGGATGCTGTTGACAGCTATGTTCCGATTCCGGAACGTCAAGTTGACAAACCATTCTTAATGCCTGTTGAGGACGTATTCTCAATCACCGGTCGTGGTACAGTAGCTACCGGTAGAGTTGAGCGCGGCTCAGTAAGAATTCAAGAGGAAGTTGAACTCATCGGTTTAGGTGCTCACAAAAAGACAGTAGTAACCGGTGTAGAAATGTTCCGTAAAGAATTAGATTCTGCAATGGCAGGCGACAACGCAGGTATTCTCCTTCGCGGTGTTGATAAAAAAGAAATCGAAAGAGGAATGGTTCTTGCAAAAATTGGTTCCATCACCCCTCATAAGAAATTTGTTGGTGAAGTGTATATTCTCACCAAAGCTGAAGGTGGACGTCATACTCCATTCTTCACTAACTACAGACCTCAGTTCTATTTCAGAACTACCGACGTTACCGGTATAGCATCACTTCCTGAAGGAACCGAAATGGTTGCTCCTGGAGATAGAGTGAATTTAACTGTAGAGTTAATTGCTCCTATCGCTATGGATGAAGGATTGCGTTTCGCTATCCGCGAAGGCGGAAGAACCGTTGGTGCCGGTGTAGTTACCAAAATTATCGAATAGTTGAATTGTTAACCTTAGATGGAAAAGGGAGTAAATCTCCCTTTTTCTATCTAAAAATTAGACTTTAGGAGTCGTTTCGTGGCCGGACAAAAAATTAGAATCAGATTAAAGTCGTACGATCATATCTTAATTGATAAATCGACTGAGAAGATTATTAAAACAGTACGCAGTACCGGTGCGGTGGTATCAGGTCCTATACCTTTACCAACAAAGAAAACAATCTTCACCGTGCTTCGCTCACCACACGTAGATAAGAAATCGCGTGAGCAGTTTGAGACCAGAACTCATAAAAGAATAATCGATATTCACAATTCGAATCCGAAGACTATCGATTCATTGAGTAAGCTGGACATCCCTGCCGGTGTAGATATAGAAATAAAGTTATAAGGACTTTGGAGTTTTAAAATGGCTGGTTTATTAGGTAAAAAGCTTGGAATGTCGAATGTGTACGGTAAAGATGGTGTTCGCATCTCTGTAACCGTAATCGAGGCCGGACCTTGCAAAGTTACAAATGTTAGAACAATTGAACGCGACGGATACTCGGCTTTACAGCTTGGGTTCGGCGTTAAAAAAGAATCCAGAATAAATAAACCTGTAAAGGGTTATTTAGCAAAGCATAATTTGCCTTTTGTTGCTGTGATGAAAGAGTTCAAAGGATTTGATGGCTCATACAATATCGGTGACGATATAACAGTTGAGTTTTTCAAAGAAGGTGAACTTATTAAAGTTACAGGTAAAAGCAAAGGTAAAGGCTTTCAGGGTGTTATGAAACGTCACAACTTCGGTGGTGTCGGTGGAACAACACACGGACAGAGCGACAGATTAAGAGCCCCAGGTTCTATCGGTTCATCGTCCTATCCTTCAAGAGTATTTAAGGGTATGAAGATGGCCGGACGTATGGGTTTTGAACAGGTAACCGTACGTAACTTAAAGGTTGTAAAGATTATTCCGGAGAAAAACATTATCCTTGTTAAAGGTGGCGTTCCGGGAGCTGTTAATTCAATAGTTGAATTACACAAATAGAGTTTGGAAAAGAAATGACATTAGATGTTTATAAAAAAGACGGTACTTTCTCCGGCGAAAAGTTCGACTTAGCCAAGGAAGTCTTTGAGATAGAGCCAAATGATCATGTGATTTACTTGGCGGTAAAAGCATTTCTTGCTAATCAAAGACAAGGTACTCATAAAGCAAAAGAACGCGGCGAAGTTCGCGGTGGTGGTAAAAAACCATGGAGCCAAAAAGGCAAAGGCGGTGCCCGTGCGGGTACATCGCGTTCACCTCTCTGGATTGGTGGCGGATCTATTTTTGGTCCACGTCCTCGCGATTACAGACAGGCGCTCCCTAAAAAGGTTAGAGCTTTGGCTCGTAAATCTGCTTTGAGTTATAAAGTTAAAGATAATCAGATTGTACTCGTTGAAGATTTTTCGTTTGATGCTCCAAAAACTCAGGCATTCACAGAAGTGATGTCTAAGTTAAAGCTCGAAGGTAAAAAAGTTTTAGTTGTTACCGGTGAACATAACGAAGTTGTGTATAAATCCGGGCGAAATGTAGAAAAGGTATCGATTCTCGAAGCGTCTAAAGTATCAACCTACGACATTCTGAATTGCCAGGTCCTTTTATTACAAAAAGGTGCAGCAGAGTATTTTAATACTACGCTTGCTCCAAAACAAGAGGTGGCTCAATAATGAAAAGCGTTATCGTAAAGCCGTTATTTACCGAAAAGACCAATAATATACTTTCGCTTCAAAATAAATATGCTTTTGTTGTAACCAAAGCAGCCAATAAAATTCAGATTTCACAAGAAATCACAAAGAAATTTAATGTTACTGTTACTAATGTTCACACAGTATCGGTACATGGCAAAACAAAAACAATGTTTAGAAAAAGCGGACGCTTTACCGGTAAAACCGCGGCCTTCAAAAAAGCTTTTGTTACCTTGAAACAGGGCGACAAAATAGATTTATTTGAACAGGCATAGAGATTAGGAAAGTACGGAGTTTTTAAACATGGCAATTAGAAAATTGAAACCAAATACCCCCGGTACCCGCTTTATGTCGGTGTCAACCTTTGAGGAGGTAAGCAAAAACAAACCGGAAAAAAGTTTGTTAGTGCCTGTCCCAAAGTCCGGTGGCAGAAACAATCATGGTCGCATTACCACTCGTTTTCGTGGTGGCGGACACAAGAGAATGTATCGTATAATTGATTTTAAGAGAATCAAAGACGGTATTCCTGCTAAAGTGTCGGCTATAGAATACGATCCAAACAGAACCTGTAGAATTGCTTTACTACAATATGCCGATGGTGAGAAGAGTTATATTCTTGCTCCAAACGGTCTTAAAGTAGGCGATAGCGTAATATCAGGAACCGGAATAGATATTAAAGTTGGTAATACACTTCCATTAAAAGAATTACCATTAGGTTCTTTTATTCATAACGTGGAATTAAAACCTGGTAAAGGCGGTCAATTAGGTCGTTCAGCAGGAACAGCAATTCAGCTTATGGCTAAAGACGGAGATATGGTTCAGATAAAATTACCTTCCGGTGAAGTTCGCGCAGTACGTTCGGATTGTCGCGCTACTTACGGAGTTGTTGGTAATTCTGAGCATGAGAACCTTTCACTTGGTAAAGCAGGAAGAACACGTTGGAAAGGCCGCAGACCACACGTACGCGGTGTTGCAATGAACCCTGTTGACCATCCAATGGGTGGTGGTGAAGGTAAAACCTCCGGTGGCGGACATCCAGTATCGCCATGGGGTCAAAAAGCTAAAGGTCTTAAGACCCGTAAGCATAAAAAAGAGTCAAATAAGTTTATAATTAAGAGACGGAAGTAGTTTAAGTATGCCAAGATCCGTTAAAAAAGGTCCATACATTGATTTGAAGCTTCTTGCTAAAGTTCAGAAGTTAAACGAAACAAGTACAAAAAAGATTATCAAAACTTGGGCACGGTCATCAACAATATCTCCTGATTTTATAGGCCATACAATAGCTGTACATAACGGTAACAAAACAATACCTGTGTATGTAAGCGAAAACATGGTTGGTCATAAATTAGGTGAATTTGCTCCCACGAGAATTTTCAGAGGCCACCCCGGTACAAAAGCCGAAAAGCAATCTAAAGCAAGATAAGGTGTAAAGAAGAATGGAAGCAAAAGCAGTAAACAGATTCATTCCGTCGTCGCCTCGTAAAATGAGACTCGTTATAGATCTTATTCGCGGTAAAAGAGCAGACTTAGCAATGAACGAATTATTATTTCACACTAAACATGCTTCAGCCGATGCTTATAAGACCCTTCGTTCGGCTATGGCTAATCTCGTTCAGAAAGCTGAAGGAGAACGTTTAGAGCCGGTTGATATGATTGTTAAAGCAGCATTCGTTAACCAAGGACCTACGGTTAAAAGAATTAGCCCGGCACCTATGGGTAGAGCATACAGAATACGTAAACGCTCATGCCACCTTACAATTGTGGTTTCAACCGTGAATTCAGATTCTAAAGTAGGAGCATAACTTGGGACAAAAGACACACCCAATTGGTTTTCGTGTAGGAGTAATTCGTAACTGGGAATCAAATTGGTTTGAATCAAAAAGTTACGCAAGTAAGTTAAAAGAAGACGACAGATTAAGAAAATATGTTCGTGAACGTTTAAAAAATTCCGGTATTGCACGCATTGTTATCGATAGAACAAGCAAAAACATTACCGTTACCATACACACATCGAGACCCGGTGTAGTAATTGGTAAGGGCGGTCAGGAAATTTCGAAACTTGAACAAGAGTTGAAAAGCTTTACAGCTAAAGATGTAAAAGTTCAGATTTCAGAAATCAAAAGACCTGAGTTAGATGCTAATCTTGTAGCAGATACTATTGCACGCCAGCTTGAAGGTAGAGTTTCTTTCAGAAGAACCATGAAACAAGCAATTGCAGCAGCAATGAGACAAGGTGCAGAAGGAATTAAGATTATGTTAGCCGGTCGTTTAGGCGGTGCGGAAATAGCAAGATCCGAGCAGTATAAAGAAGGAAGAACTCCTCTTCATACAATAAGAGCGGATATAGATTACGCTAATGGAAGAGCAGAGACCATTTACGGTTCCATTGGTATTAAAGTGTGGATTTGCCGCGGCGAAATCCTTGGTAAACGAGTTTCGGAATAATAGAGCAGTAGGAGTTTTTCACCATGTTAATGCCTAAAAGAGTCAAGTTCAGAAAGGCGCATCGCGGGAGAAGAAAAGGTGTAGCTATTCGCGGAAGCAGAGTAGATTTCGGAGAATACGGATTAAAAGCCCTTGAACCGGCTTGGATAACTTCTCGTCAAATCGAAGCATGCCGTGTTGCTCTTTCCCGTAAAATGAAAAGAGATGGTAAAGTTTGGATTCGTATATTTCCTGACAAACCAGTAACTAAAAAGCCGCTTGAAACACGTATGGGTAAGGGTAAAGGTGCTCCCGAATTTTGGGTTGCAGTTGTTAAACCTGGTCGCATAATGTTTGAAGTAGCCGGTGTATCGAAGGAAATGGCTAAAGAAGCACTATCAACGTGCTCTTACAAATTGCCAATTAAGACAAAAGTTGTTTCAAGACCCGACATTGAACAGTAACGGGAAAGAAGATGAAAGCAAAAGAATTAAGAGAATTAACTGACCAAGAATTGGTAAAAAGAATCGAAGAAGAGTCTGCGACACTTCAAGAGAATACTTTTCAGCATGCATTAAAGCAGCTTACAAATACAGCGAAGCTTGATCAATCTAAAAAAGATATAGCTCGTATGTACACCATTTTGAGTGAAAGAAAAATTGCGGCTGAAAAAGCTGCTAAGCAGAAAGGTGAAGGTGCATAATGGCAGCTGTGCGTGCTCTTCGTAAAACCAGAATCGGAGTTGTAGTTAGCGATAAAATGGATAAAACCATTACAGTAGCTATCGAAAGAAGAATACAACATGCGATATATAAGAAGTACTTCAAAAAAACAAAGAAGTTTCATGTCCATGATGCTAAAGAAGAAGCTCATGTTGGCGATGTAGTTAAGATTATGGAAACCCGTCCTCTCAGCAAAACTAAGAGATGGCGCTTGGTACAAATTCTCGAGAAAGCTAAATAGCTTCAATCGGCGGAGTGTGAAAAATGATACAAGAAGAAACAAATTTAGTTGTAGCAGATAATTCCGGTGCAAAAAGAGTTGCCTGCATACGTGTACTTGGCGGAAGCAATCGCCGTTATGCAAGCGTAGGTGACACAATTATCGTTGCAGTTAAAACAGCAATGCCAAACGGAACCGTTAAAAAAGGTGAAGTTTCACGTGCAGTTGTTGTTCGCACCAAAAAAGAAGTAAGAAGAAAAGACGGTTCATATATACGTTTCGACGAAAATGCCGCAGTTCTTATTAATAACCAAAATGAACCAAAAGGTACTCGTATCTTTGGTCCCGTAGCTCGCGAGCTTCGTGAGAAACAGTTTATGAAAATTGTTTCATTAGCACCTGAAGTATTATAAGGTAACAGAAGTTATGAAAATAAAGAAGAACGACAACGTTCAAGTAATAGCAGGTAACAATAACGGCAAGACCGGTAAAGTGCTTAAAGTATTTCCGGAAACCAACAGAGTGATTGTTGAAGGTGTGAATATCCGTAAAAGACATTCAAAACCATCACAAAAGAATCCACAAGGTGGTATCATCGAAAAAGAATTGCCAATTGATGCCTCTAACGTAATGGTAATTGATCAAAAAACCGGCAAGCCCTCAAGAGTAGGTAAAAAAGTAATTATCGACCCTCAGACCGGTAAAAAAGAATCAGCCCGCATTACCAAAAAAAGCGGCGAAATGATTAAAAATTAATCTCATAAGGTTTTATTAGATATATGGCTGAGAAAGTAACAAGAAAAGAAAAATCTGCTAAAGCAGGTAGTAAAGCGGAAACAGTAAAAGAGACCATGACTCTCGATGAAAGAGTTCCAAGTCGTCTTTTAGCGATTTACAAAAAGGATGTTGTTCCTGTATTGATGAAGAAGTTTAATTATTCTTCTGTAATGCAGGTTCCTAAACTCGAGAAAATTGTTGTTAACATGGGTGTAGGTGCCGCAGTTACCGAGCAAAAAGCATTAGACGAAGCTGTTCGCGATTTAGAAGCAATAACCGGACAAAAAGCATCGCTGCGTAAAGCCAAAAAAGCAATCTCTAACTTTAAGTTACGTGAAGGCATGGCAATAGGAGCAATGGTTACACTTCGCAAAGACCGTATGTACGAATTTCTCGATCGTATTATCAATGTTTCATTGCCGCGCGTGCGCGACTTTAAGGGTCTTTCGGATAAATCATTCGATGGCCGCGGTAACTATACATTTGGTGTAAAAGAACAAATTATATTTCCTGAAATAAATGTTGATAAAGTGACCCGTGTAAACGGTATGGATATCACTTTTGTTACCAGTGCAAAAACTGATAACGAAGCATTTGAGTTACTAACAGCATTTGGTTTTCCGTTTAGGAAAAAAGGAAGTAATTAATAAAGGTTATCGGTTATGGCAAGAAAAAGTTTAATTGCTCGTGAAGAGAAAAGAAAAAAATTAGTTGATAAATACGCAAAAATTCGTGCGGAAATGAAAAAAGAAGGAAGATGGGAAGAACTTCAGACCCTTCCTAAAAATGCATCACCCGTACGTTTACACAACCGCTGCCAGGTTACCGGCAGAGCTAGAGGGTATTATAGAAAGTTCGGCGTATCACGTCTGGTCTTTAGAGAAAAAGCCCTCAGAGGTGAAATACCCGGTGTAAAGAAGGCAAGCTGGTAAGGAGAGTAATATGCCTGTAACAGATCCAATAGCAGATTTCTTAACAAGAATAAGAAATGCCGTAAAGGCGAAAAGAAAAAAAGTAGATATACCTGCTTCAAATTTCAAAAACGGACTTGCTCAGATATTAAAAGAGCAGAATTTTATTACGGATTTTGAATTAATTGAAGATGGTAAACAAGGTATTTTGAGAGTAGCTCTCAAATATACCAATGGTGAATCAGCAATTTCCGGAATCGAAAGAGTTAGCTCTCCGGGTTTAAGAAACTATGCGCCTGTTGAAAAACTACCGCGTGTTCTTAATGGTTATGGTATTGCAATAATTTCGACCCCTAAGGGTTTATTGACAGACAAACAAGCTCGCAGAGAAAATGTGGGTGGAGAAATTGTCTGCCGCATTTGGTAATTTTTAACGGAGTTAAACCTTGTCTCGTATTGGAAAAAAGACGATTGTTGTTCCTGAAAAAGTAACAGTAAAGATTGAAAAAGATTCTGTTACCGTAAAGGGACCAAACGGTGAGTTGTCAGAAAATTATAGCCCGATTCTTTCCGTTGTTCAAGAAGGAAATGAAATTACGGTTAAAAGACCTGATGATCAGCGTGAAAGTAAATCTTTACACGGTCTTACCCGCACTTTGATCGCAAATATGATAATCGGTGTTACCACAGGTTATTCAAAAACATTAGAGATTATTGGTGTAGGTTATAAGGTTGAGTTAAAAGGCGCAAACTTGTTGCTCAATTTAGGATTTTCTCACCCTATCTATTTTATGCCTCCGACAGGTATTTCCTTCGAAGTTCCGAATCCTAATACTATTAAGATTTCCGGAATAGACAAGCAATTAGTTGGTCTTGTATCTGCTAAACTGCGTTCGTTTAAGGAACCTGAGCCATACAAAGGAAAAGGTATTAAATATTCTACTGAAACAATCAGAAGAAAAGCCGGAAAAACTGCCGGTAAGTAAGCAAAGGAGATTAGGATGAGTGCAACACGCGAACGTGCAAAAATTAAAGTTAGAAAAAAGCTTTCAGGTACACCCGAGAAGCCACGTCTAACAGTATATAGAAGTAATAGTAAAATTTACGCTCAAGTAATAGACGATTCAAAAGGTGTTACCTTAGTTTCGGCTTCATCTATCTCTGCGGAAGTAGTTGAAGAAGTAAAGAGCGCAAAAGGTAAAATTGCAATTTCAACTATCGTTGGTACTTTATTGGCCAAACGTGCGTTGGAAAAAAATATTACCACTGTGGTGTTCGACAGAAATGGCTACAGATATCACGGTAGAGTAAAAGCAGTAGCTGAAGCAGCAAGAGCTGCCGGCTTAGTAATTTAATTAGTTGCCCGATCGTCTAACGGTAGGACAGCGGCCTTTGGAGCCGTATGTGGAAGTTCGAATCTTCCTCGGGCAGCAAATAAACAAATTATATTTTTTTCATTGGAGAAACATTGAAAAATAGGAAAATAGTAAGAGTAAACGAACCTGAAGGTTTAAAAGAAAAAGTTGTCCACATCAACCGTGTAGCAAAAGTTGTTAAAGGCGGTAGAAGATTTGGTTTCAACGCAATTGTTGTTGTAGGCAACGGTGCAGGTGTTGTGGGAATAGGCCTTGGTAAAGCAAACGAAGTTACCGATGCGATTCAAAAAGGCATAGATGATGCTAAAAAGAATCTTGTTAAAATTGGTTTGCACAAGCATACAATTCCTCATACCATCATTGGTAAGTTTGGTGCCGGCAAGGTTTTATTAAAACCTGCTTCTCCTGGTACCGGTTTAATTGCCGGCGGCGGAGTTCGTGCAGTACTTGAAATGGCTGGCGTTCAGGATGTTCTTACTAAATCTTTAGGTTCAAGTAACCCTCACAATCAGGTTAAGGCTACGTTAGAAGCACTTACATCACTTATAGATGCAAGAGCTATGGCTAACAAGCGCAGTATGACCGTAAAAGAACTTTTTAACGCGTAAGGATTGCGACAATGTCGAAGAAATTAAAAATTACACAAGTTAAAAGCATAATTGATCGCCCTGTTGATCAGAAAAAAACTATCGAGGCTCTTGGTCTTGGTCGTCCTAACTACTTCGTAGTGAAACAGGATAACCCTCAAATGAGAGGAATGATCAGAAAAGTGGCTCATTTAGTAAAAGTAGAAGAAGTTTCGGAATAAGGTAGGTTAACCATGAATTTAAGTAACTTAAAATATGCTGACGGCTCAAGACATAAAAGAAAAAGAGTTGGTCGTGGTTCGGGTTCCGGCCATGGTAAAACAGCAACACGCGGTAGTAATGGTCAGATGTCACGTTCCGGTGCTTCACATAAGCGTGCTTTTGAAGGCGGTCAAATGCCAATTCAAAGAAGAATTCCAAAATACGGATTTACCAGTCCGTTCAAACAAGTGAATCAAGTTATTAATTTGTATCAATTACAAAATGCTCTTGATGATCATGGCGTTACAAATTTGGATTTAAAAGTTCAGGATTTGTACAAGTTAGGTCTGATATCGGATGTAAACAAACCGATAAAAGTTTTGGGACAAGGCGAGTTGAAATCCTCTGTTACCATAGAAGCTCATGCTTTTAGTGATAGTGCTGAGGAAAAGATTACAGCCGCCGGTGGTAAAGCAGTAAAATTATAGTAGAAGTAATGCTAAAATTCTTAGAATCTTTACGAAATATTTTTAAAATTGAAGAGTTAAGGGAGAGAGTTCTCTTTACTCTTCTTTTATTATTAATAGTTCGAGTTGGTACTCATATTACACTTCCCGGTGTAAATTCGACGCTGCTTGCGCAATCGATTGAAAATCAATCATCCAATACGTTGTTTGGTTTATATGATCTGTTTGTAGGTGGTGCTTTTTCTAACGCAGCGATTTTTGCACTGGGCATAATGCCTTATATTAGTGCGTCAATCATCATCCAGCTTCTTGGTGCGGTAGTTCCGTATTTCCAGAAGTTACAACAAGAGGGTGAAGAGGGACGTAAGAAAATAAACGAGCTTACCCGTAGAAGCACTGTTGTAATTGCAGCCATGCAAGCATGGGGTGTTACAATTCGCTTAAACAACTTACAAGTTGGCGGCGTGCCGATTATTCCTCCGGATGTAATGGGTTTCTTTTGGACATTTTCAGCAATTACCATATTAACTTCGGGCACAGTGTTTATGATGTGGCTTGGAGAGCAAATTACTGAAAAAGGTATTGGTAATGGTATTTCTTTGATTATCTTTATAGGTATAATCAACCAGTTACCGTATGCATTTATGGATGAATTTCAGTTAATGGGCTCTGGCCAACGTTCCATCATTATCGAAATTCTTATTTTGGTTGCTTTGTTCTTTATTGTTGCAGGAGTAGTTCTTGTTACGCAAGGAACTCGCAGAATACCTGTTCAATATGCTAAACGTGTTGTTGGCAGAAAAGTGTTCGGCGGCGTTACGCAGTATATACCTTTGCGTGTAAATACCGCAGGTGTTATGCCGATTATCTTTGCACAATCAATAATGTTTATTCCTAACACCATTTTAGGATTCTTTCCGGAAAACGAATTTTTACAATCAATCGCTTCGCACTTTAATTATACCTCCGTGGTGTATTCAGTGATGTACGCTTTGATAATTATATTCTTTACTTACTTCTACACAGCAATTGCTTTTAACCCAAAAGATGTAGCTGACAACATGAAGAAGCAAGGTGGTTTTATTCCGGGTGTTCGTCCGGGTAAACCTACATCAGAGTTTATTGATAATATTCTTACTAAAATCACACTTCCCGGATCAGTATTCTTAGCATTAATTGCTATACTTCCGGCATTTGCAGGTAACTTAGGCGTATCCCCCAAAATGTCTATGTTCTTTGGAGGAACAAGCTTACTTATCGTTGTTGGTGTAATGTTAGATACCTTACAGCAAATCGAAAGCTACTTGTTAATGAGACACTATGACGGCTTTATGAAAAGCGGTAAGATAAAGGGAAGAAGATAGTTTTTAGTGATTCTGATTAAAACACAAAAAGAAATTGATCAGATACGAATTAGCGGAAAATTAACCGCAAGAGTTCTTGAGCATGTACGGCAATACGTTCGAGAAGGAATTACTACCAAGGAATTGGATACAATTGCCGAAGATTTTATTAGAAGCAATGATGCAAAACCTGCATTCAAAGGATACCCCTCCAATGATGCTTATTCGTTTCCCGGAACACTTTGTATTTCGATTGACGAAGAAGTAGTACACGGGATACCCGGTGAGAGAGTTCTGAAAGCAGGAGAGATAGTTTCGATAGATACAGGCGTTATAAAAAACGGATTCTATGGAGACTCAGCCATAACAGTAGCCGTGGGCGAAATAAGCCCTGAGAAAAAGCGGTTAATGGAGGCTACAGAGAAATCATTGTACTTGGCCATTGAACAGGCAGTTGTTGGCAACAGAATTGGCGACATCGGATATGCAGTTCAAGGTTATGTTGAACCCCTGGGATACTCGGTGGTTCGAGAGTTATGCGGACACGGTGTCGGGAAACATTTGCATGAAGAGCCAAATGTTCCTAACTTTGGAGTTCGAAATCGCGGAAATAAGTTAAAAAACGGAATGACGATAGCTATCGAGCCAATGATTAACTTAGGACGGCATGAAGTAAAGGTGTTAAAAGACGGATGGACTGTAGTAACGGCAGATAAAAAGCCCTCAGCCCATTTTGAACACACCATAGCAATTATAGATAACAAACCGGAAATATTGACAATAGGTTAAATGGCTAAAACAGACGCAATTAAAGTTGATGGTATAATTACCGACACATTGCCAAATGCTCATTTCAAGGTAAAACTTGAAAATGGCCATGAAATCCTTGCACATATATCCGGCAAGATGCGCATGCATTTTATTAAGATTCTGACTGGAGATAAGGTCTCGATTGAGTTATCTCCGTACGACCTAACAAAGGGTCGTATAACGTACAGATACAAGTAAAGTAGTGGAGCGAAAATGAAAGTACGGTCATCCGTTAAGAAAATTTGCGAACATTGTAAAATAATTAAGCGTAAAGGCGTGGTTAGGGTAATATGTAAAAACCCTAAACATAAACAACGTCAAGGCTAATAGTATAAAAAAGGAGTACTATTTTTGGCACGTATAGCAGGTGTAGACTTACCAAAAAACAAAAAAGTTTTATACGGATTGCAATACATCTTTGGTATCGGAAATGCAACAGCATTAGAGATCTTAGAGAAATCAAACGTTAATCCGGATAAACGAGTACACGATTTATCAGAATCTGAAGTAGGTACAATACGGTCAGTAATCCAAACGGATTATAAAGTGGAAGGTGCGCTTCGTTCAGAAGTTACCTTAAACATCAAGAGATTGATGGACATTGGATCGTACAGAGGATTACGTCATAGAAAAGGTCTTCCGGCCAGAGGTCAGAGAACCAGAACAAATTCGCGTACCAGAAAAGGTAAGAGAAGAACAGTAGCCGGTAAGAAAAAGGCCGTTTCTAAGAAATAAGCAAGATTAGGAGATTTGTCGTTTGGCAAAGGCAGTCAAAAAAGTTAAGAAAAAAAATGTGGTAGATTCCAATGGAATCGCACACGTAAAAGCTACATTTAATAATGTATTAGTAACTCTCACTGATGTTTACGGAAATACTATTTCGTGGTCAACTGCAGGCAGAAACAGCTTCAAAGGTTCACGAAAGAATACTCCGCATGCTGCTCAAGTTACAGCCGAAGCGGCTGCAAAAGAGGCGTACGACTTAGGGCTTCGCAAAGTGGAAGTACGAGTTAAGGGTCCAGGATCGGGTCGCGAATCAGCTATCCGTGCACTAACTGTTGCAGGATTGGATATATCCCAAATAAAGGATGTAACCCCACTTCCTCACAACGGTTGCAGGCCTCCGAAACGCAGAAGAGTATAAAGAAAACGGAGAAAAATAGATAATGGCAAGATACACCGGTTCGGTATGCGCATTGTGCCGCAGAGAGCGCGAAAAGTTGTTTCTAAAAGGTAAAAGATGTTTCTCGGATAAATGCCCAATAGATGGCAAGCAGGGTCGTAATTACCCTCCAGGCCAACACGGACAAAGCCGTAAAACAAAAACATCTGAATACGGTATTCAATTACGCGAAAAGCAAAAAATTAAAAGATCGTATGGAGTTTTGGAAACTCAGTTCCGTGCGTATTTTGACAAAGCTTCACGCCAAAAAGGTATAACCGGCGAAAACTTGATTAAGCTCCTCGAAAGAAGACTTGACACAGTAGTTCATCGCCTTGGTTTTGCTCCTTCAAGAAAGTCGGCTCGCCAGTTAGTTGGTCACCGCCACATTTTGGTTAATGGACATTTGGTTGATATACCCTCATATTTGCTCCAACCCGGAGATGTAATAAAGGTTAAGGATAAAAGTAAGACTTTAGATGCCATACATAACTCATTGAAAAACGTACCAGAAGAAGGTGTTTACAATTGGTTACGCGTCGATAAAGCTCAGCTTTCCGGCCAATTTTTACAGATTCCGGAAAGAGTTGATGTTCCTCTGCACGCTAACGAACAGTTAGTTGTAGAGCTTTACTCAAAATAATTTTTAAAATTAAGAATAAGGTTGTGTGTATATGAGTGGAACTTTCATAAAGATACCAGAAGCGGTTGTCTTAGATGATTCCAGCTATTCCAATACATTCGGTCGGTTTTATCTCCAACCCCTCGAAAGAGGCTATGGGGTAACACTTGGAAATGCACTCCGCAGAGTGCTTATTTCCTCATTGCCGGGCTCTGCTATTGTAGCTGTAAAATTTACAGATGTTTTGCATGAGTTTAACACTATAGATGGTGTTGTAGAGGATGTAACTGAAATAATTCTCAATCTTAAACAGGTTCGTTTAAAATCGATTAGCAAAAAGCCGGGTAAAATAGATATTCAGTTCTCCGGATCTGATTCTTTCAAAGCCGGTGATATCCAAAAATATACCTCGGAAATCGAAATACTTAACCCGGATTTACACATTGCTTCGTTAAATCCAGGAACCGTGTTAAATGTTGAATTGAGAATCGGTAGAGGTAAAGGATATGTTCCTTCACATGAGAACAAATCGCCAGACTTTACTTTGGGTACTATTGCAATAGACGCAATTTACACTCCGATAATGAACGTAATGTATGAAATAGAAAACGTTCGTATTGGCGATAGAAATGATTACGAGAAACTTATTCTCGAAGTTAAAACCGATGGTTCCATAACCCCGGATGATGCAGTTACACAGTCAGCAAAACTGTTAAAAGAACATTTGCAACTCTTTGTTAACCTTGATTTGGAACAGGATTCAAAATCTGAAGATAACGAAAAAGATGCTGAGCGTGAGAGAGTTAAAAAACTTCTTACTACCAGTGTTGATGATATAGAGTTAAGCGTTCGTTCCCATAACTGCTTAAAAGCAGCTAACATTCGTACCGTAGCAGACTTGGTTTCAAAAGATGAAGCTGAGATGTTAAAATTCAGAAACTTTGGTCGTAAATCACTTTCAGAGCTTATGGAATACGTAGAGACTTTAGGTCTTGAGTTCGGTATGGATGTAGATAAATACTTAAAAGAAGATACTGAAAACAAATAAGCGGTAAGCAGGTTTATTAATGAGACATAATGTTAAAAACAGAAAATTAAAGAGAACCGCATCGCATCGTCGTGCGCTTCTGATTAACTTATCAATTTCTTTGATTTTGTATAAGAGAATCAGAACAACGGTGGCAAAGGCAAAAGAACTGCGTGGCTTTATTGAACCAATGATTTCAAAAGCTCGCGTAGGCGATTTGCACAGACTGCGTTTGGTTATGGATACTTTGAAGCATAAAGATGCTGTTAAAGAATTGTTGAGCGTTGTTATTCCCGCTGTTGGCGAACGCCCCGGTGGTTATACACGTGTTATCAAAGCCGGAAAACGTTTAGGTGATGCAGCTGAAATGGCTATCATTGAATTTGTTGACCTAAACGAAGTTGCTAACACCAAAGCTACTACTCGTGAAGAGGCAAAGCAAGTTCGCAAAGCGGCTAAAGAGGCCAGCGAAGTTGAAGATGCCAAAGTTGTAGAAGAAAAAGCTTCCGATAAGAAGTAATTTTTTTACATCCTATATTTTGGAGAAGAGTAATCGGGAAACCGGTTACTCTTTTTTCTTATGTTTAAAACCATAGAATTTATAAGCTCAGTCGGATTTATTAAAGACATCCCCAAACTTCGCTACCCTGAAGTTATTCTCTGTGGTAGGTCTAATGTAGGTAAATCCTCTTTTATCAATTCAGTGTTTTCAAAAGAAGTTGCGAAAATTAGCTCACATCCGGGCAAAACACGCACACTTAACTACTATTTAGTAGATAACAAAATATATCTTATTGATTTACCCGGCTATGGATATGCAAGTGTTAGCAAAAAAGAGCGGGAAAAGTGGTCGAAACTTATCGATGAATACATCGCTTTTACTGATAAATTGCATTTAGCGGTACATTTTATTGATGCTCGTCACGAAGTACAAGAAAACGATAAGCTTTTTCACAAATTTATCAATCAGCTTGGCATTCCCTCAATAACTATTCTTACAAAGGCCGATAAAGCTAAACAAACGGAAATTAGCGAAAGTATTCGCTCGGTTTGTAATGACTTCCCCGAATTGGTGTATAAAAAAAATTTATTCACCTATTCGTCAATTAAGGGTACGGGTAAAAAAGAAATAGTGAGAACTCTTAAAGAATTACTGAATTATTAGCGAATTAGCTCTTGCTCTATTGAATTAGAGTGAACAGCTACATATTTTTAAAGTTTAAATTAAAACAAACGAAAAACGGTGAGTAAAACAGCATCGCGCATAATAACATTTGGTTCTTTCACCTTAGTAGTGTCCACTTTGATAGCGTATATCTTTTGGGGTGATCTGCTGGGCTATTTTGCCCTCCTTTTTGGCCTTATCTCGCTAAGTTTCCTCATTTACGGTATTTACAAAAAGGTACATGAAGCCACTTACATACGTACCTCTCCCCTCGATGAATCTGATAACCCTTATAAAAGTAGCTCCTTTGGATCAGATTCACATGATGGCTTTGAAATTATCCGACGTGGTGATGGTAGTACTGAAAATAAAGCAAATGAACCCAATGTACCTCAACCCGCCCCTGAATTTGAAGAAAACCACGAAGTTGTTCAATCTATTATTCCACCAAAGAAGACCACTGTTAAACCACCTGATTTTTTGGAACGTTATATACAAATAGCACGCCCGGAACGATTTGGCCCTGCAAGAGATGAATTTGAAAAACATATAAGAACGCAGTTGAGTGTTATTAAAGACTTGTTTGGGGCTTATACCTGTGCATTTTTTGTGACCGACCCCGAATCAAAGCAATTTTCACTATTAACATCTGTAAGCAACTCTTCTCAAATCAACAACATAAAAAAAATGGATTTAGAAGATGATATTCTTAGTAAGATTATCATTACAGGTGAACCTAATCTGCTTTCGAATATAACACCGGTTGGCGAAGGCGATACAATAAGATATTACACCGCAATTCAAGAAATAAGATCTTTTGTAGGTGTTCCGGTTTTTCATGAAAGAAGTGTATTTGGTGTTATTGTAGTAGATTCACGTGAACAAGATGTTTTTGGAATTGAAACAATATTTCAATTAGCACATTTCTCTAACGGTCTTAGCGCAGCACTTGAATTATTCCTGAGGAAAAGCGGCCCAGAGGGATACAAAATCAAGTACGATAGTTTGATGAGAGTTCTCGAACCAATGACAAAGTTTGCCTCCTTCGATGAATTCCTTTCTTTTAGTGAAAAGTCTATTTTCACCAATGTGCCTTGGGATGCCTATATTTTTGTAGGATATGATGATGATGCACATGAGTATTTTACACATCGGGTTATTAACAAAGTTGCACTCAAGTATATCGGTGAAGGATACAGTGTTGAATTGCGTGGCACTCTTGTGGGTAAAGCAATTTTAGAAAACACCTTGGTTATCATAGATGATACAGCAGAAAAACAAGTACTACGGTTTAGCAAATCGGAAGAATTAGGATTTGAGGGCTCATTTATAGCAATACCCATAGTTTACAAAGACACGGTATATGGTGTTTTGTGTTTTGAATCCTTGATGAAAAAGAATTTTAAGAAAGACGATATTCAATATCTCAAAGGTATTGCATCTCTTACATCGTTTGTTATGAACACATTTGAAAGTATAACATCACTTAAAAACAATATTACGGTTGATATTCAAACAAAGTTTTTAAAGACCGAAGAGTTTTTAAGAAGGTTATCAATTGAGCTTTTAAAATCAAGAGACCTTGGTAAACCCGGGGCTCTTTCGATGGTACAGATTGATGATTTAAGCGAACAAGAATCATTTTTTGGGAATGAGATTTTAGACAAAGCAATAGAAGTTGTTAGTTCTACCATTGATAAAGAGATTAGCTACAATGATATAGTTGGAAAAGTTGATGAAAAAACTTTTGCTATCTATTCGTTTAACACCGAGCCCACATCTCGTTTTGTTTGGGCTGAAAAATTAAGAAAAAGTGTTGCAAGAAGTGTTCTGCCAATTGGTGAACAAAACGTGAATATCACGGTTTCTATAGGAATTTATATTCCTTACGCTCAAGACGCAGTACAAACAGATGCTCGGTTTGTATATGAGAATACCTTGATGATTGTGCGCAGAGCTGCAGAGAAACGTAATTCAGTATTATATTGATATTTAACAATGAATAATGCAATTATTATAGTGTTAGACGGAGTAGGAATAGGCGAGTTGCCGGATGCTCATCTTTGGGGTGACCAAGGTAGTGCTACATTACAAAATATTTGCAAACAAGTAAATATTTCTTTGCCTAATTTAACACAATTAGGTTTAGGTAATATTGAGTCCATAATTGGAGTAAATGCAGTAATCCAACCATTGGGCTCCTATGGAAAAATGACCGAAGTATCTCCCGGTAAAGATTCTACAACAGGGCATTGGGAGTTAGGCGGCATACATTTAGACTTTGATTTTAGTTATTTCCCTCAGGGCTTTACCAAAGAGATAATGGATCTTTTTTTAGAAAAGACCGGATGCAAAGGTTTTCTGGGTAATAAGGCAGCCTCAGGCACTGAGATTATTCAAGAGTTAGGTGATGAGCACTTACGAACAGGGTTCCCCATTGTTTATACTTCCGCAGACTCAGTATTTCAAATTGCTGCACACGAAGAAGTTATTAAGCTTGAGGAGTTATATCAAATCTGTGAAATTACAAGAAACCAAGTTTTAACAGAACCTCTGAAAATTGGAAGAGTAATTGCTCGCCCATTTTTAGGAGGGAATGGCAATTATACCCGTACTAAAAACAGAAAAGATTTTTCGTTGGATGCACCATATCCAACCATTTTAGACGAAGTAAAGAAGAGTGGTAGAGAAACAGTTGCTATCGGAAAAATAAATGATTTATTTAACCACCGAGGCATAACAAAACCGCTGTTTACTAAGTCTAATGAAGAGGGAATTGAAGCAATTATTCAACAGATGCAAGATTGCAATAATTCTCTGATATTTGCCAATTTAGTTGATTTCGACGTTTATTATGGCCATAGAAACGATCCGATTGGGTTTGCCAAAGCTTTGGAATATTTTGATTCACGTTTGCCTGAGATTTTAACTTTGTTGGATGAAGGTGACATGTTATTGCTGACAGCCGACCATGGTAACGACCCTACAACATCAGGTACCGACCATAGCAGAGAATATGTTCCAATACTCGCTTATACAAAATCCCACTTAGGGAAAAATTTAGGAATAAGGAGTACATTCTCAGACGTTGCTTCAACGGTTGCTGATTTTTTTGGTCTGGAAACGAAATTAAAAGGCACATCGTTTTTAAATGAGATTGGCCGATGAAATTTCGAGGAAAGTTTAAGGCCGATGGCGCGTTTATAGCCGAAGGCGAGGAAAACTTTAATCCCGAATTGCTTGCAGAAAAATTGGTTGATGTTTCAATAGAAATAGTACCGGTATTAGATAGCAAGACCCGACAAGTAGCTGAAAAAATCAGCGAAGTGCAAGGGATTCCGTTTGAAATCGCTTTGGATGCGGTATCCTCATATGGAACGTGCTTGCTTAATATTTCCGATAAAGAGCTTTAATAGTGCAAAAGAAAATAGTGCCGGAATACCTCATTGAAACAGATGTTTTATCCGGATTTCTCACCGGAAGTTATTCGGCCGAGCTATTTGTTGAATTACTGAGTTCAGGAGTTTGTTACACTTCTGTACTTAATGCCACAGAGTTGATGCTCTCTACTGAAAGTAAATCAGAGAAGTTAAAGATTAAACAATTACTTTCCGCACTCAAAGTACTTGGCATTCCCGGAAGGTATGCTTTAGAAGTAGGCAAAACGGGCAAAATACTCGCGTTACGCGAGGAACTGATGGTTGTGTTGGCAAGAATGAATTCTTTAGTATTAATAACGCAGCATCCCCTTCGATATGAAGGAACTGATATAGCTATTCAAAAGTTTAAATAAGAGGTAATGAATGATCTTAGGAAAAGTTGTTGGAACTGTATGGTCAACAAAAAAAGATGAAAACCTCACAGGAGCAAAGTTTCTGATAGTAAGGCAGCTTGATTTGCAACTTAAACAAAAAGAAAATTTTGTTATTGCAGTAGATAGCGTTGGGGCAGGAGAAGGTGAGATAGTAATGGTTGCAACCGGAAGTTCTGCACGGCAAACCTCACTCACTAACAATAAACCCATAGATGCGGTTGTTATGGGCATAGTAGATAAACTTGATGTTTCTGCGTTGCAAATTACAACTGATAGAGCGGAACATTTTTAACATATCGAATGACTTCGGTTTTAACCGAAGGTTTAATCCTTAGGATGATTACCTATGTATTTAGGAAAAGTAATCGGAAATATATGGTCAACGAAAAAATACGAATCTTTAGAGAGTTTCGTGTTTCTAATAGTTGAACCATTAAACGCAGAGTTGCAAAAAATTGGCGATCCAATTATTGCAGTAGATACCGTTGGTGCGGGTGCAGGTGAAATAGTCCTTTATGTAACTGCAACAGAAGCGGTAATACCATTGCCGGTCTCCTCAGCCCCAGTTGATGCTTCAATTGTGGGTATAGTAGATTCCGTGCATTCACGTTTATAACTGAAACTCATAGAAAGTGAGGTAGAATAAGTGAGAATTACAAAACAATACACTAATCGCGAAAGCCAATCACTCGATAAGTATCTGCAAGAGATAGGCAAAGTAAGCTTATTAAACACAGAACAAGAAATTGATTTGGCTATTAAAATTAAAGCCGGTGATCAGCGTGCTCTCGAGGCGCTAACTAAAGCTAATTTACGCTTTGTAGTAAGTGTTGCTAAACAGTACCAAAATCAGGGTCTTTCACTTGGTGACCTTATCAACGAAGGAAATTTGGGCTTAATTAAAGCAGCAAAACGCTTTGATGAGACTCGTGGTTTTAAATTTATATCGTACGCAGTGTGGTGGATTCGTCAGTCTATTTTGCAAGCATTAGCTGAGCAATCCAGAATAGTACGCCTCCCTTTAAACAGGGTGGGTGCTCTTAATAAAATTGGTAAAGCTTATAGCGCACTCGAGCAAGAGTATGAGCGCGAACCTTCTGCTGCCGAATTGGCAACAGAATTGGAAATGGATGTTAACGAAGTTGCCGATACACTTAAAATATCCGGCAGACACGTTTCTATGGATGCTCCATTTGCTCAAGGTGAAGATAACAGACTGCTTGACGTGCTTGTTAACGATCAGCAACCTTCACCCGATTCTATTTTGATGTCCGAATCGCTTAAGCTTGAGATAGAGAGAGCTCTCTCTACTTTAACCGAGCGTGAGGCAGAGGTTATTAGGCTCTATTTTGGATTAAACAACGAGCATTCGCTTACTTTAGAGGAGATTGGGGATAAATTCAACTTGACTCGTGAGCGTGTTCGCCAAATTAAAGAAAAAGCAATTCGCAGATTAAGACACGCATCAAGGAGTAAGAACCTCAAAGCTTATCTCGGATAGTGCCATGAGGAATATCCTTTTATTATTGTTAGTTGCAGCCGGAGCATTTTTTGCCGGCTGCACTCCTACAGCCGACCGCTTTTCGGGCACATCTCGCATCGAAGAAGAAGAAATCAAAACCCGCTACGATTTGGTAATTGATACACAAGAGGATTCATCTTCTATTAACGACGAAAGTTTGTTAGAAGAAGAAGAGGCCTATGATTACCCAGAGGGTTACGAAGAAAAAGCATACGAAAAAGGTATGGTTTTTGAACCGCTTCTCTCAGATGAAAGCACTATGGATGCGGATAGAGCTACCAAGCGCGAAAAGTTTATAATGACCATCATCAAATACCTCGATACCCCATATCGTTACGGTGGTAATTCGCTTAAAGGCATTGACTGCTCTGCATTTACACTAAGTGTGTATGGAGAGAGTATGGGTGGTAAATTGCTCCGCTCCGCACGTGAACAGTTTACACAGGGCGAAGTTATTACTTCTCGTGAAGAACTTGGTTTTGGTGATTTAGTGTTTTTTAATACACGCCGTGGGGCTTACCCGGGGCATGTTGGCATTTACCTCTACGGGAACTACTTTGTACATGCAAGTACAAAAAAAGGTGTTATTGTTTCCTCATTAAACGAGAGCTATTACGATTCTCGTTATATTGGGGGACGCAGAATACCTGAAATGTATGATTATTTAACAAATAAAGCCGAGTAGCTATGCCCGAACCTTTTTTGCCTTGGTATATTGTGGGACCAATGCTGGGACTCATCGTTCCATTGTTGTTACTTTTTGGCAATAAAATGTTTCGTATTACTACAACGTTCCAACACTTTTGCGCTGCAGTATTTCCAACCAAAAATATCCCATTTTTACAGTATGATTGGAAACCCCAACTCTGGAATTTCTCTTTTGTGCTCGGATTGGTTTTTGCAACACCAATAGTTCAATTATTACTTCCCAATCAAAATTTCTTTTTTTTGCCTGAATCATTTTATTCGATTGAAGGTGTAGCTCTTTTGTTTGGAGGGGGAGTATTAATTGGTTTTGGTGCAAGATACGCAGGAGGGTGTACTGCAGGTACAGCTATTACAGGGCTTTCAACATTTCAGTTTGTTACATTTTACGGAATAGCCTCATTCTTCACCAGTGCAATTATAACACGCTTTTTAATGGGCTTGCTATGATACTAAAGCAAATTGCATACGTGGCATTAGGTGTTTATACCGGAGCTGCAATAGTATTGGGTGATTTGGCAAATTACGAACGTATTGAAAAAATGCTCGCACTCGAAGAATCACACATATTCTTAGTATTCCTTTCTGCAATCGTAACCGGAATGTTAGGTGTTTGGTTGATTAAAAAATTTAAGCCTAAAACTATATTAGACAACGAAACCATTGAGATTCCCAAAAGGACTTTCTCCTGGGGCTTAGTTTTTGGTGGAGTAGTTTTTGGAATAGGTTGGGCATTAACAGGAACCTGCCCCGGACCAATTTATGTGCAAATTGGCGGAGGCGTTTGGCCAACTCTTTTCACTTTGATAGGAGGAATAGTTGGCGCTTACATTTATAGCTATTTTAAAGAAAAACTGCCCCATTAATAAAAAGACCAACGGTTGGAGTTTCCGTTGGTCAGATCACTGAATCTTCTTGGTTATGGTTTAGGACCTCTTCATCCCTTGAATTAGTAGCCGCGAATCATGATTCCGGGGCTAATCTCTCAGGTCCTATCCAAGTGTTAAGTGGGCACCACTTAAAACCTTCAGTGTCAACCGCTATTTACCCATTACAATCGTAACACGCAACCGCATACTTATGCGGTTTTTTACTTATATGAGCCCTTTGCGTATTGCTTTAGCCACAGCTTCTGACTGTGTGTGCACATGAAGCTTTTTGTAGATGTTTCGGATGTGGTGTCGCACGGTGTCAATGCTAATAAACAGCGAGTTAGCAATTTCTTGGTAGTTATTACCTTGTCCCAAAAGAGCAAGTACATCTCTTTCGCGAGTAGTGAGGGCGCTATCAGTTGACTCAGTTTCAGCAACCGGGCTTTTTTGAAAAACAGTTATTACCTTACGAGCAATATGAGAGCTCATCGGTGAGCCACCTTCAAACACCTCTTTTATAGCTTCAAGTAAACGGGAGGGAGGAGTTTTTTTTACTAAATACCCACAAGCTCCTGCACAGAGTGCATCAAAAATTACTTCATTGTCCTCATAAACAGTAAGCATTAAAAAATTGGCGGAGGTATCTGCCTTAGCTTCTTTTAGAGTATCAATTCCGTTTTTCCCGGGCAGCCCAACATCCATTAAAACTACATCCGCAGAAAGGCCTGGTAATTGAGCGAGGAAGTCTTCACCCGAACCAAAGTTACCTATACAGGCATAACCTTCGGTAGAATCTATGAGAGTTGCTAACCCTTCGCGTATAATGCGATTATCTTCAACAATTACAACGTTAATCATTTATGAGCTTTTTTTTCAATTCGTTAATCTTCTTCTTTAAAGTAACAAAAAAAGAATTTGGTTCTATTGGAGCCGTTAACACAATGTTAGTGCCATAGGGTGAAGTATTTATTTCAATTTTTGCATCAATTTGTCGGGCACGGGTTTCCATATTTTTAAGACCGTTGCCACTGATTTCCTTTTTGGAAGAGAAACCTTTACCATCATCTGTAAGTCGTAAAATCAGATATCCCCCTTCTCTTTCAACATTTAAAGTGATCCGTTGGCATTCACTATGCTTGATAGCATTATTTAATCCCTCTTTGAATATAAGATAGATATTTTGCTTTACCTCCATTGGCAGACGTACAGATTGTAGTTCTTCAACCGAGGTTGATTTAAACGAAATACCAACATTACTTAAAAAATCGCTATAGGAGTCTTTTAGTTTAGAAATAAGATCGAATAATGTATCTCTACTCGGGTTAACCACAAAAACAATATCACTCATACCGTCAATTAAGTGACGGGCATTTTGTGAAATGGTTTGCAGATATTCATTTTGTTTCTCTTTGTCATCTTGCTTTGTGGCTGCCAACTCACTGAGAATAGAAATTTCAGTAAGCCCTGCACCAACGTTATCGTGGAGGTCTGCTGCTAATTTAGTTTTTAAAGCTTCAAGACGTTCAAAATTCGATTTTCGGAATCGATATAACAAAAAGAGGACGGCCAAAAACAGAATGGTTGCAAAAAGAATAAACCACCACTCTCTCCAAAAAGGCGGATTAATAATAACTACTATTGCTTTACCGGTATTATTCCATATTCCGTCGTTATTGCTTCCACGAACTCTGAAGGTATATGTGCCAGGATCCAGGTTAGTATAACTAATAACGCGCTGCTCAGCATTTACTTCCAGCCAGCGATTGTCTAATCCCTCAAGAGTATAGATATATCGGTTCTCTTCCGGGTGAGAGAAATCCAAAGCAGCTATTTCGAAACTGATAAAATTCTTATCATAATCCAAAACTAAGCTGTCTATTTCGCCCGAAATATCCCTATCAAAAATCGATATATTCGAAATTACGACCGGGGGAATAAATGAGTTTTCAATAACACTATCAGGGTAGAAAAAGTTAAGTCCATTAATACCACCAAAAAACAACTCTCCGCTTTCTGCCTCAAACGAAGCGCCACCGCTAAACTCCAAACTCTGCACACCATCTTGCTCATTAAACTGAGTGACGGTTGTTAAGTCAGGGTTTATTTTAAGTATGCCGGTATTTGTACTCAGCCAGAGGTTCCCTTTTTTATCATCAAATACACCATAAACTACATCACATATAAAGCCATTCGATTCGTTAAAAGCCCAGAAGGTATTTTTCTGTACATCGAACCTATTTAACCCCCCACCAAAGGTGCCAATAAGCAAAAAACCCGATCTATCAATATGTAATGAAATAATTCTGTCATCTGAAAGTGAATTTTTTGCATTGTTTGCCCTAAAGCGAGTAAAGGTTTTTTTTACAGGGTCGAACTTGTTTAAACCCCCTCCTAATGTTCCTACCCACATATACCCATGAGAATCACGTATCATTGCATACACGCGGTTATCACTCAGTGAGAAAGCGTCATTAGGGTTATGCTTATATTTCGCGATAATTTGGAGACTGCCTGTCCTCCGATCAATACGTGCAACATCTAAACCACCACCAAACGTACCTATGTATAATAAGGAATCTCCCTCGAGAACCATCGTTAATACTTGCTGCCCTGATATGCTGAGTGAATCAGCTGGGTTATGAGTATAGCGAATAACAGAATTTGTTGTCGGGTTAAAATAGTTCAGCCCTTTACCGAATGTGCCTATCCAAAAAGCGCCATTGCTCATTCTTCTAATAGAACGTATATGGTTATCGCTAAGCGAATTGGGATCAGAAGGGTTGTGTTTGAAATAAGAAAACGCACCCGTTTTGCGATTTAAAAAATTCAAACCACCGGATGAAGTTCCCACCCAAAGTTCTGTTTCGTTTGCAGAAATTGACCACACCATACTATTGTTCAAAGAGCCTTCGCCACCTGGTGCTGCTCTTAGTACACTAAATTTTGGTTTCGTCTTTTCAATTTTTGAAATACCCGCACCTAAATGTGTTCCCACCCAAAGCAAACCTGATCTATCCAGGTAAGAAGAAAGGACATAATTATCGATAAGCGAATTTGTACTGTTGGGTTCATTCACAAAAAAGCGATACTCTGAATCGGAAAGAGTGTAAGCTATCATACCGGAACCAAAGGTTCCCACCCATAACTCACCGCTTTGAACAAGCTGAATTGTGGTAAGTAGATTATCAGATGGTAATGGCCGCAGTTTGTTAGAAAACAAAACTTGGCTGAGGGATGTATTTTTAAAATCAATAGAGTATTTTAATCTAATTAAACCCGAGCCATAACTCGCCAATAACAATTCGTTCTCAACAGAAGCAATATCCATAATTGTTTCAGAAGGTATGGGCAAACCCTCACGCACACCAAATGTTTTGAATGTGAATTGATGCCCCGAATTCTGAGAAAGTGCGTAGAGCTCAAAATTAGGAATAAGAGAAAGCCCGCCCATAATGGTTCCAATCCATAGATTGCCATGTCTATCAAAATGTAATTTTTTAATTCTGTTTGACCGCAGGTTTTTCCCCTGCGTTCCGTAAGCCAAAAAGCGAATGCTTTCTCCGGTTCGTGGATCTACACGAATTAAGCCCTGGTTAAGAGTACCTGCCCAATAGAACCCAAAATTATCTTCAACTAAAGAAATAATTGATTTAGCACGAAGACGTGTAAAGATGACCGGAAGTTGTTCCAAATCCATTGTGGTAAAAGTAATGGTATCTTCTAAGGTTGGGAAAGTAATATCCTTAAATTCACGTGTCCGTTCGTTATATATATTCACTGAGCCGTTAACAGTTCCAATTAATAATCGCCCCGAAGAGGAAAGAGCCAACGAAGAAATCCCGTTATCGGAAATCGATGTTTCTACGGAATTATTATTGGTGAAAACCTTGAACGAATAGCCATCGAAGCGGTTAAGTCCATCACCGGTTCCAAACCACATATACCCCGTTTTATCTTGAATAAGAGAAAGTACCGAACTTTGCGAAAGGCCATCGAGCGTAGAGTAGCCGGTGAATCGATAGAGTGAACC
>CALKUG010000005.1 GCA_937996765.1 uncultured Ignavibacteria bacterium | reverse complement strand
GAGTGTTTGAGATACTTCTTTATCTTCAATGGGAAGAATGGTATCAAGCATTTCAATTATTGTAACTTTTGTGCCTAAAACACTGTAGAAATACGAAAACTCAACACCTATTGCTCCTGCGCCTATAACCACTAAACTTTTTGGAAGAGCGGGGAGTGTCATTGCTTCTGACGAAGTAATTATCCGCTTCCGATCAACGGGTATTGATGGTACAAATCGGGGACGCGCGCCCGTTGCTATCACCACAGATTTTGCACTTATTTTTGAAGTTTCCTTGCCTGTTTCATCAATAAGCGATATTGACTTGTCTTTATTTAGTTTTGCTGTTGCTCTAATACGTTCAATTTTATTCTTTTTTATGAGCATTTCAACATTCTTCGATATTTTTTCGCTTATATCGCGTGAACGTCCGATGATCTTTGAAAAGTCAAAAGTCAAATCCTTAAACCCGATACCAAACTCGGCACCATGATTTTTTATATTGTCGTAAATCTCAGCATTTTTAAGCAATGATTTTGTGGGAATACATCCCCAATTCAAACAAATTCCGCCTAATCTCTCTTTATCAATAACTGCTGTTTTTAACCCTAACTGCCCTGCTCTAATTGCGGCAACATAACCACCCGGACCACCTCCGATTACTACGAGGTCGTACTCTGTATTCATCTGCTTACCTTGTTAATTTTTGTGTTCAAGAATTGTAATAATTTAGTACTCAAGTTACCTGTTTTAAGTGTAAAGTATGTTTTTTTATCATACCATTGTTATATAACACTCTATGCTATAAACAAGTACTCTGCCCCATTATGTTCCGTAGAGTATATTATGTTTTCGGTTAACATTTGCTTCACAATTTCATCAGTTCTTGTATCAGGGATTAATTCGCACAAATGAGCTCTTTTTAATGATTTTTCTGTAAGTAACAATCTGAGAATTTTACTTCGTATTTCTCTTGTGCTTCCCTTAAATGCAGATTGTTTTGAAAGTGATTTTATACCCGTTTTTGAAGCTGTTAAATGAATAGCCCCAAAATCAAATAAGGCGTAATACCACTCCCTTGCCTCATTTTTAGGACAAATTTGCAAAGCAATATCGTTTAGCTCCTTTGCGGCAATATCTTCCGAAAGTCCAAGTTCATGAATAAGCACTCTTCTGATATTCGTGTCAAAAAATCCTAAAGGAGTGTTTTGAGAAAACGTTATTATTGCCGATGCTGTGTAGTCCCCAATACCCGGGAGCATCAGCAAATCTTGCTTATTGGCTGGGAGCATGCCATTGTATTTTTCAACAACTATTTGAGCTGCCTTTTTCATACGAAGCACTCTTGAATTGTATCCTAATCCTTGCCAGAGCAATAAAAGATTTCTATCACTACTATTACTTAATGCGGTACAATCAGGAAATTCTTCTATAAACCGACTATAAAATTGTTGCACCCTCGAAACTTGTGTTTGTTGAAGCATAACCTCAGATACCCATATATTATAAGGGGTTACATCGTTACGCCAAGGGAGATTCCGTTTATTCTCTGAATAAAACCGCTTAACTTTTGTTTTAAACGAGCTTATTTTCTTAGAATCAACTATGTATTTCATCAGTTGTTCTTAAGTATTGAAATCAGATTTAATGCTCCTAAAACATCCGATGCATTTTGGCTGGTACTTAACGAATTCTCAATAAAGAATTCGACTTTTTCAAATGCTCCCGCTTTTGATAATGCCACAATTTCATCGCTAAATACACTTATATTCCTTTCGTGCTCCCAAAGAATAGTATCATCTTTAGTTGGCAAGCTCATTTGATTTGCCAAGAGTCCAATGGAATTTCCGGATAGTATTTTTGAAGTCCTTACAAATTCCGGCAACCCTTCAAACCCTATACAGTTTTTTGATGCCGGTCTTGGAACTGTAAAAACAGAAGAAGCATCTGCTCTTGAATAAAAATCTGCCGACATTCTGCCAACCAAATCCATTTTAACAGGATCAACATATCCTTCGGTAAATTTTGATTCGTCAATATGAATGGCAAGAACTTTGCAAATTGCAATATTCCCAGCTCCGGGTTTACCGCCTGAATTAATCATTATAAAAAGTTCGCATTCTAATTGAAACGGCGATTCGCTTACACGTGCCGGCTTTACAAGTGTTGATGCAATTGGCGTTAACCCCGATTTTTTAAACTCATCGACATTTGCTTCAAATTCCACAGCTGAAACATTAATCTGTTGTACTAATGAATGGGGAACTACGCTTATAGTGCACTGGCGGGTTTGCAATAGGTTATTATGGGTATCTTTATTCCCTCTTTCGGAGCCACGATATGTAGTCGAAAATGCTACCATTGTAGGGTTAATGCTCATAATATTGAAAAAGGAATAGGGTGCTAAATTTGGAATATCGTCCTTGGAAAGTGTAGAAACCAATGCAATTGGCCTGGGTGCAACTCCCCCAACCATAAGCTTGTGGATTTCGGGTACGGTCATCGAATCGGGATAATAAATTTTCATTGTAACTCCTTCTAATCATAACAACAATCAGATTTGTAAATAATTCTCAATAAATATTGTTAATTTGATGCCGAGACAATGAAATTCGATTCTTTAATACCCTCGTGGAAAAGAGAAACTTAATCCTCGCTTTGAATAAGCTTTCTACAAGCTTGCTCGGAGTCTTCGTAATTAAAACCCCTGCCTATTAAAAAAGTATATAATTTCTGTTTTATCTTAAAGGAATCTTGCTCTCTTTCTTTAAGAATTTTATATTTCTTTTCTGCCACTTGTAAACAGTTCTCTGACTGTTTTTCTTTAAATTCTTCTTCCTTTAATATCTCATCAGATATGGATCTTGAAATACCTTTTCCGTAAAGCTGTTGTTTAATTTTATTAACCCCTGCTTTTTTAAATTCACTTAAATATTCAATGTAACGTTTGGCAAACTCAGCATCATTGATATAGTTTTTTTCTTGGAACTCCTCTATTACAACATCAATAAGTGCGTGATTAACAAACCTCATCTTCAGCAGTTTCTTTTTAATCTCATTAGTGCTGTGGTCTCTGCGACCAAGGATCTCGAAAATCTTAAATTTTATGTACTGCTTGTCGGAGTATTCTTTAAGCTCAGAAATTCTTGTTTCGGAAACGACATCCCCTTTTCTAAGACCAGCATTAAGTACAGCATCTTTGAAAACAATAAAAGAATCCCCCACGGAAAGTTCAACTTGAACCGTTGCGGGGGATTTCTCAATTATCGAAAGTATGGTAATACCGTCTATGGGTTATTTCCCTTTTTTTGTTGGAGCAACTTTCGTTTCTTCAGCTATAGGAGCAGAGCCCGGATCTTGAGGTATTAAACCCATTGCCATTTTAACTTCCCGCTCAATTTTTTCGAATAATTCTGGACGTTCTTTTAATTGGCTAATGAATTGATCTCTACCCTGGAAACGATCTTCACCATAACTGAACCAAGCACCACTCTTTTTAACTATGTTCTTTTCGATAGCTAAATCAAGTACATCGCCATGCTTAGATATACCGATATTGAAGAGTATATCGAATTCAACTTCCTTAAAAGGTGGAGCAACTTTGTTTTTAACAATTTTTACCTTGGTTCTGCTACCGATTTGATCGTTGCCATCTTTAATTGCAGCAATTCTTCTAATATCCATTCTCAGTGAGGCATAAAACTTCAGTGCGTTACCACCCGTAGTTGTTTCGGGATTTCCGAACATAATACCTATTTTTTGACGCAATTGGTTAGTGAAAATAACAGTAGTTTTTGAACGGGATATAGCACCGGTAAGTTTTCTTAAAGCTTGACTCATTAAACGAGCTTGTTGCGCCATATGTGCATCGCCCATATCGCCTTCAATTTCAGCACGGGGAACCAATGCTGCAACTGAATCCACTACAATAACATCAATTGCGTTACTTCTTACTAAGGTATCTGCAATTTCAAGAGCTTGTTCACCGTAATCGGGTTGAGAAAGCAACAAGTTCTGAACATCAACACCCAACCTTTTTGCATATTGAATGTCCATGGCATGCTCGGCATCTATAAATGCAGCAATGCCACCATTTTTTTGAGCTTCTGCCATTATGTGCAAGCAAAGGGTTGTTTTACCACTCGATTCAGGTCCATAAATCTCAATTATTCTTCCACGAGGCACACCGCCAATACCAATAGCCGCGTCAAGGGATAAGGACCCAGTGGAAATTGAATCCACTTTTGCAATCGGATCATCACCCAAACGCATTATCGTACCTTTCCCGAAAGTTTTTTCTAACGACAAAATGGTATCTTCTACCATTTTTAATTTTGCGTCTTTTTCCATGCTCATTACGAACTCCTTTTAATTTGCCTTAACGGCTGATATTAAGAATAAATTTTCTCACCATATCCAAAGCAGCTTGAGCTGTTCGGAGTTTATTGTTTATGCGATCATCGCCAAATTGGAAATGCTGAACTTCTGTTCTCTCTCTGTCGCACACGGATATAAAAACTGTTCCTACAGGTTTTGAAACCGTTGCTCCCGTTGGACCCATTATACCTGTTACAGCAAGACCCAAATCACTTCCGCTGATAGTTCTAACACCATCAGCCATTTGTTTTGCGGCTTCTGCACTTACCGCACCATATTCATCAATAACACTTTCTTCAACTCCTAAAATCTCAACTTTTGCGGCATTGGAATATGCAACAATCGATCTATCAAAGTAGGCACTGGAACCTGAGGCATCCGTGATTATCGAAGAAATCAGTCCTCCCGTGCACGATTCGGCTATTGAAAGGCGCAATTCTCGTTCGTTGAGTATTCTACCTAAAACCGAACCCATAGTTTCTTCTTCTCTTCCGTAAACATTTCTACCTATAAGCGCCCGAATTTTTTGTTCAATTTCGTAAATTTTTTCCATTGCCTTTTCGTCGGAATCTGCTTCAGCTGTAATTCTTAACTTTACACCCTCTGCACTGGGCAAAAAAGCTAATTTTGCACCCTCCAAAAAATCATCAATAAGACCCATTCGCTCATATATAATCGATTCACCCAAACCGGTTGTCAGTAATGTTAAGCGTTTAGTTATTGATTTAGCACTTTTAGTGAGTTCTCTTACTTTTGGTAAAACAAATCCGGTCATCATTTCCTTCATTTCGAAGGGCATACCCGGCATAAATACATAAAAAACACCATTTTTTTCAATCCAGTACCCTGGTGCTGTTCCGAGTTTGTTTCTAATGATTTCAGCATTTTTTGGAACCATTGCTTGGTCCCTGTTCAATGGCCTTACTTCTCTATTCAGTAAAGCGAAACGTTCTTCAATATCTGATAGAACTTTTTCATTGGGCACTAACTCGGTATTAAAATACTTGAGCACTGCATCTCGAGTTACATCATCATGTGTAGGACCCAAGCCACCTGAAACTACAACAAATTTGGAAAGTTTAGCTGCGTTAGCGAGTTCAGTTTCTATTTCTTCTATAGTATCACCAACAACAGATGTCCTTATTATATCAACTTGGTTTTCTGAGAGTAATGCACCTATATAAGCGGCATTGGTGTTTGCAACCTGGCCAATGAGAATTTCATCGCCAATGGTTATAATCACAGTTTTCATTGTTTTTTCTTATTAGAGGAGAAAATAATTTTTCTGTTACGCACAAAATAATCAATTCCTGAATGGGTTGTTACAAGTGCGATTATCCAAAATACTATGCTTACTATATTTGTGCTATAGATTGTATCCACAAATTGAGAATAATTCTCAATAAATCCACTATTACTTTTCAGGGTAACAATAATGAGCAAGTAGTACAAAAAGATTAACTGAATAGCTGTTTTCCATTTTGCGAATTTACTTGTCGCAAATGTCATCCCTTTTTTATCAGCGTAATTTCTAAATATGGTAACAGCAAAATCTCTGAACACTATCAACAAAACCGGTATAATATCAAGCACACCTAAATACACAAAACCAAAATACGCAGCTGAGGTAAGAATCTTATCTGCCATTGGGTCCCAAAACCTGCCCCAATCTGTAAAATAATTGAATTTCCTGGCAAGCCAACCATCATACCAATCAGTTAAGGCCGCTATAAAAAAAATAGCAAGCGAAATTTCTTTATACCAAGGACCTTCAAAGAGAAAAAAGTACAGGAATATTGGTGTTAATATTATTCTAAGTATGGTAAGTTGATTAGGGAGAATCAACGGACTGCCTCTTCATTTCCAAATTTTCTTAAATAAACAAATTCAAAAATTCCGGTGTTATGCCCGTCTTTCCAATTTAATTGTATTCCGTAAGTGCCTACCAAGCTAATCGATTGCACTTCGATTTGCTCTCCAAAATAAATCGGAATATATCGGCCACCATGTCCATCTATTTCAGCTTTGCACTCCGCACAAGGACAGTTTTTTCTTAGATTAAATAGGAGTATCTTCTGATTGCTTCCATCAGCCCAGTGAATGGTTAAGTTTTTTTCCTTATCCAATCCAATTTTTAAAGGTTTCATAATTGAATGTCATTTCCTGTTCACAATTTGTAAACCTCTAAATATTTTTGTTTCGTTCCTTCAATAACAGAATCAGGCAACAAAGGTGCCGGCGGGCGTTTATTGAAATTTATTGAAGTTAGATAAT
>CALKUG010000004.1 GCA_937996765.1 uncultured Ignavibacteria bacterium | reverse complement strand
ATCATTATTCTACCAATGTTCAATGCCTACGGCATTAAATTAAAAAATCCCGAACTCACTCTTGAGTGAATTCGGGATTGAAGTTTTGGCTGACAGCTGTCCTATGACCTCTGACCTAACCTACTTCATCAGAATCATTTTTTTCATTTCTCTGAATTCGGTTCCGTTATCTCCGCGGGCTTCTACTTGGTAGAAATACACTCCGCTCGAAGATCCCGTGCTGCTTGCATTCCAGGTCAATTTGTGCGATCCGGCTGCAAAGTTGCTATTTGCTACTTCGCTTACCACTTCACCAAGCATATTATATACTACTACACGTACTGCACCAGATACCGGCATCGAAAACTCTATTACCGTCTCAGGATTAAAAGGATTCGGGTAGTTCTGTGATACTGAGTATGTTGAAGGTGCTAGACTGCTTCCCTCTTCTACACTCACAACCCCTACACTTCCGGATTCAACCGACATTAGGTTTCTGATGGTAGTGTTTGCTACCAAGGTTCCTAATCCTGTTGTTAAATCTATTGAATAGATGCTTCCGTCATCTGCTGCGGCGCCGTGTATTGAATAAAGCTTGCCACCGTCAATAAACAAATCGTTTATTCGTTTATCGGTTCCGTTTTCACCGATGCGTACGGTATCTCCGGTTGCTATATCAAGCTTGAAAATCATATCTTGAGTTGCTCCCGAGAAACGGTACAATCCTGCATACGCTTGATTGGTTACAGGGTCGAATGTTAATGCACTTATTGCTGCTTTTGCTGTATCTATAAATTCAACAGTTTTTGCATCAATATTAACTTTATAAACTAATCCGGTTCTGTTTCCGATATACATCGTTCCCGATGTATCGAATGCTGCTGTTGATACGTTTGTTACCGGTATCTCAAATACAGGATAGGAATCACCTTCTAAGGCATTCACTCGTACCAAGGTTACATTTGATCCTGTAGGGGTTAAACCGTACATCATCTTTGTTTTTGGGTGCACGGATAACCCAAATAATCCCGATGAGTAATTTGAGTAACCCAACTGGGTTGAACTTCCTGCTGGTAGAGTTACATTATGAACATTTCCTGAACCGTTACTGCCGGCGGCTGCGTACAACTTACCGGTAGATGCCTGGTTGATTTGGAAGGCCCTGCCTGTTATTAGGATTGACTTGAGTTTAGGGTCGTTGCTCGTTAGCTTTAACGAATCACGTATCGCTCCCGGGGTTGCAGGATCTATCGTAACTCTGATTTTTATACTTTCATACGCATTCAGTGTTACAGGGAATGATGCTGGTTCTACTACCCTAATCTGGCTATTTGCAGATGTCCATCCACTGATCTGTACTGGAGTGGTTCCAAAGGAAGATACTGTATAGCTTACGGTATCGGTCTTTGATCCAACTTCTACGTTGCCAAATGCAAAGCTATCTGCATCAACAGAACTCATCACGCCGGCAAATGGTACCATACGTACTTCGCCTATGCGGTTTGCCCATGTATTAGCAGGATTTGTGGCATACTCTGTCATCATCCATATTGAATGCTGATTTACAGGGTCTAATGCTATTCCCATATAATCGCCCCAGCGGTTTCTGCCTGAGCTGAAATCTTTTACATAATTGGATTTACCGGTTTCGAGTACATAACTTTGTCTGAAAGCGGTCTCATTTTTTAACTTACCGGTAAAGTAGGCGCCAATATATTCTGTTGTTCCTGAACGGCTATAGGTCAATGCAACGTTACCGCTGCTATCTACCATAACGGCAGGCCAATAATGCCAATAACCAACTGCACCAAAAGTTGATTGCTCAACGGCAGTTCCGGTTACAGGGTTGATTTTAGAATAGCGCACAGCTGAATACGTGCTGTTATTGGGGTTTCTTACTGCATGCACAGCGTATATGAACCCATCTTTATAAACCGGCTCGTTGCGGAAGTTAGAACCACCACCTTCTATTGCAATGGCACTTCCACCTAACTGATTACCATTGGGTGATTGCTGAAATTGAGTTACTGAAACGTTTTGCAAACTCACCGTTGGGTTGTTTAAGGGGTTAGTAACTTTTGCCAATACATAAAAATTTGATGTGCCATTTACTGCGTGCATCAAATTAAATGTTGGTGAAGGTTCGCCAAACGAAATTGTGGGACGTAAGTTAAAAATCTTTTGACTGGTTGAAGTCGGATATCTGAAATCCCATAAATCGGTCCAAGTTATAGGTGTAGGTGTTGCTACATTATACAGAGCTGATTTTGGAACAATTGTTAACTTGCTGAATTGAAAAACACCGGAAAACTGGAAGTTTTGTCCTGATATGTAAATCGCTGATGTATCAAAACCAACACCCTGGTAATCGGTCCAGCTATCGACAACGGTTGCACCGTTTCTGTTAGAAGGCAAAGCCCAATTGAACCATGTGCCGTTGGGATCATCATCATCTGAAACTGAAATCAAGAAATATGATGTTTTGCTTGCATCGTCCTGATTTAACCATACCATTACCCAGCGTTTTGCGTAATGATCGTAGATAACCTTAGGGTCAAAAGGTCCAAGAGCAGCAACATTCAATCCTGTAAACCAGCTTGAAGCCGCTATACGACGAAGCAGATTTCCTTTTTTATCGTAAATCGCAAAGTCAGTATTTACCACTGCTACTAAGTGGTTAGGACCAACCGCAAGATGCGGATCGGGTGGAATACTATTAGTTTGGGTAACACCCTCGAATTCCTGAGCAAGGAAAATACTGGTGCTATCTTTAGCCATTTCTCCTTTTGTTGCCAAATCTTCGGTATAAATTTCGGTTTCCGAAGGAAGAGCAGCAGATGGAATGAACATTTCAAAAGTTTCGTCATAACGCAACATATTACGAACTTTGTCGGGTTCGGGGGTAACTATCGAAGGTGCGTTAGTGAATGTTGAGGTTGACTTAACATTCCCGGCTGCGGTAGTGCCTTGGGCAGGTCCCTGGTACAGTTGGGCATTTGTGGTTAATGCTACTAAAAACACCGTCAACATGGATAGTGCAATTTTTATCATCTGTTCTCCTGATGAATATAAGCCCTACTTTGAGCTTATGGGTTAACGATTTGATGGTTAAAAAACAGTAAAATTGATTCACATAATCTATATAACGCTAATAAACGCGTAATAGTTTTCTAAATTGCTTGCAATAAACCATTTTTTTGTATTTTAACAATACAAAGTGTTGAAATCAATGTCAATGCATTATATCACACTTCGCCCTTTTTTTTGTTGTTGTTTTAATTTAATCAAGGATTGTTGTTATGAACATGTCAAAATTCTCAGTCGAAATCAAATGGACTCTCATTTTTGTTGCTGCTTCTTTGCTTTGGATACTTGCTGAACGCCTTGCAGGGCTTCACGATGTTAATATCGAATCCCAGGCCACATACACTAATTTTTTTGCAGTAATAGCAATTGGGATTTATGTATTTGCATTATTGGATAAAAAGAAAACTTTTTACTCTGGTGTGATGAGCTACAAACAAGGTTTCATAACCGGTTTATGGATTACTCTCGGAGTAACATTGTTTACTCCCATAACCCAAGCCATAACCCATTTTGTGATTACACCCGACTATCTAAAAAACTTGGCTGCTTTTACGGTACAAAAAAATCTTATGACCAAAGAAATGGCAGATGCTTATTTCTCGTTTGGCAGTTATTTAATACAAAGTTTGATATTTGCCCCCGTTGTTGGGGTAGTAACCTCAGCAATTGTAGCAATTTTCACAAAATCCAAAGCCCCACAAAGTTAGTAATTATCATTTTTACCCCCGATTCATTTCGGGGGTAATTTTCGTTATTTGATTACTTCCTTCCAATTCCCTTCGACTCCTACAAATACAATTGCGTAGCTGTGTAAATTCTTTATCTGGTTAATTTCATCGAGTTCAAGATAATTCTGAATTTGATTTGTCGCCTCGGCAAATTTCTCTGCTAAACGGTGGGATTCAGAAATCTTAAGATACTTGAACTCAAACTACATTTGATTTTCAACAGGTATAACGGGTGTACTGAGAAAAAGTAAATCGGGGTATTTACGATTCGCTTCGTACTCGCTTTTTTTGTAATAAATAGGTGAAAGTGACGCAAATGCCATAAACAGCATTTTTACATACTTCTCATCAAAGTTTTGCAAATCGCGGTTGCTTAAGTCTTTCATCGTATTGTTTATGATGGACATATACAAATCTATTCTGCCTTCGACAGCCATTTGCTTCATCGCTGCCTGTAGTTCAGAGGAGTTTATACTTATGTGCGATTCCTTCTCCAACTTTTGAGCAAAGTATTTCCAGTACAATTCACGGATAACATAATTGGGTATGGTGAATACCATGCTCCCAAAGTCTTCACCTTTTATGGTTAATAATCCATTATAATACAACAGCGAAATCAAATCATCCGGGGTAAACTCTCTCTCAAAACTAAATTGTATGGTTAACTCTGCCGCTATCTCGCCACTCGAAAGTATTTCCTGTACTCGTTTATTCGACACATCTTCATCGCCAAGCAAAAAGATGTTACCAATCTTTTTATAATCACTCATGATGTTTACATCCATCAATCCATCAGGATAACTCTTTGTCCTAGTTATTGAATCGAGAAAGTAAAGCACCATATTACTATTATACAATTTACGTTCTACTCGTTTAGCGAACTTACTGCCATTGTAATAGTCACGCATATCGAAATGTACTCTCTTTGGGTCCTCAACTTCATAATACTCCAGCATTGTGAGTACTTCCTCATCGGTAAATCCCATTATCTCATTGAATGCGGGTTCGAGTGAAAGATTTTTGGAAACGTTAAACCCGGAGGTTAAGCTGTCTAAGGTAACGGGAGTAACACCTGTGGCAAACATCCTTGCTACAAGTCCTGTACCTGTGAATGTTTTGATAACCTCGAAAAACTTGCGCACAAAACCGTTCTGTGCAACACTTGTTTTGAATAACTCAAAATCGAACGAGAGTAATTCGTTGGTGAAATGGTCGTATTCGTCAATGAGAATTAAAATAGGATGTTCAGATAAATCAGTTACTTTTGCAAAAAATTGCTTAAGAATTCCTGCCGGTTCTTCCTCTTGTTTAATTTCTTGCATTTTGGCATCAGTGAGTAATTTATAGGTACCGTTCCAAATCTCTAATGATGAATACACTGAACCATGGAAACTCTTAACCAACTTCTCTTTATCATATGTAGCTATTCCGCTGAAATCAAACTTTAATACATAAAAGGAATTTGCAAGAGGTGTTGGGTTTTTACCTATGTAGTATTCGCCAAATAACTTTTGAAAATTCTCCTTATACTCAACACCATAGTAGTACTGCATCATCGAAAGAAAGAGCGATTTACCAAATTTACGAGGACGTAATAAAAACTGATATGGGTTGGGTATTAACTCTAATTTCTCAAGAAAATTTGTACGGTCAACATAATAGCAATTATCAACTATCAATCGTTCATAATTCGAAATACCATGTGGGAGGCGTTTTTTCATATCCGTTTGCATATAATTTTATTATGCGAAATATACGCAAAAATTAGGACAGAGGTGAGAGGACACAGGACTCAGGAAAAGTTAAAAGTTAAAAGTTATAAATTGAGACTGGGCACCTTAATTTTTTCCCGTAGAGCCCATCCCGAATTTATTCGGGACTCAATTCATTCACTTTTTTAATACAACACGTTTCTCGTATTTTGTATTAAATAATTTTTGATAATTTTTTATTTCATTGCAGGATATTCTATGTCATCATTTAATTTAGAAAAAGTTCAGTCGGCATTAACTTCGTTGGGTTTTGATTGTTGGGCATTTTACGATTTCCGTGGTTCAAATTCACTTGCACTCGAAATTCTGGGATTTGGTGCAAACGCACATTTAACCCGTCGTTTTTTTTACATCGTACCCGCACAAGGTGAACCGATAAAAATTGTTAATGGTATAGAAACTCATAACCTAAAACACCTGCCCGGTAATTTATTCCCTTATGATAGTCACGAAAAACTTACTCTGCTTCTCAAAACACATTTAAGCAAGTTCTCATCCATTGCAATGGAATACTCCCCTATGAATGCAATACCCTATGTGAGCAAAGTGGATGCAGGTACCATTGAACTTTTGCATTCATTGGGAATCAACCCTAAATCAAGTGCCGATCTCATCACCCGCCTGAGTGCAGTATGGAGCGAGGAACAATACAACGAATACCTGCCTGTTGCTGATGCTCTTACGGATATTGTAAAACTCAGTTTTGCTAAGATTAAAGACTCAATACTCGCAAAAGAACCCATTACCGAGTACGATGTACAGCAGTTTATTATGGCGGAGTTTGAATCTCGCGGATACGAAACCGACTTTCCCCCGATTGTAGGTGTGAACGAGAATAGCGCAAACCCCCATTACGGACCTGATAAAGACACTTTCAAACAAATTCGTGAAGGTGATTTTGTACTCATTGATTTATGGGCACGTCAAAAAAAGGAAACCGCTGTTTGGGCTGATATTACATGGACAGGTTATGTTGGCTCGGAAATCCCCGAAAAGTACGAGAAGGTTTTTAATATTGTACGCGATGCACGCAATGCGGGATTAAAGTTAGTGAAGGAACGTTTTGCTGAAGGTAAACCGGTTAAAGGTTTTGAAGTGGATGCCATCACCCGCTCGGTTATTGCCGC
>CALKUG010000003.1 GCA_937996765.1 uncultured Ignavibacteria bacterium | reverse complement strand
CTGCGATGTAAAAGTTTCTTAAAAAGCGATTCCCCGGAATCGCTTTTTTTGTTTAAACCCCACCTACAACCAAGTACAACCCCATTTAAAATAAAAATCCCTCACTTTTTGGGGTGAGGGATTGAAATCAACATATAAGTAGTTTGCTTTATTGGCGAACAACCCATACTTTAATTTTAGCAGATACACTTGCGTGTAAGCGAATGCTCACTTCAAAGATTCCAAGGGCTTTGATTTGGTCGGCAAGCTCAATTTTGCGCTTATCAATATCAAATCCTTTTTCTTTTAATGCACCGGCAATATCTTGAGCGGTAACAGTACCAAAGATTCTATCATCTTCACCGGCTTGAACGGGAATCTGAACAGAAACTTGCTCAATTTGACCTGCTAATGCTGTAGCATCTGCAATTTCTTTTTGAACGCGTTTGTTGTGCACTTTTTTCTCTTCATCCAACGAACGTACGTTACCTGCGTTAGCGAGATAAGCATATTTTTTTGGAATAAGATAGTTAAGAGCATATCCTTCGCTCACTTCAACAAGGGCTCCCATAGCACCAAGCGATTCAATGGGTCTTCTTAGTATAACTTTCATGTTTTACCTCTCTTAACCTATTTAAGTGCATCCGCAACATAAGGCAGTAATGCCATCTGGCGGGCGCGTTTAATTGCTAATGTTAACTCTCTGTGATATTTAGCGCTTGTACCTGTTATTCTGCGAGGAATAATTTTTCCCTGCTCGGTAACATAGCGCTGAAGGAGTTTCACATCCTTAAAATCAATGTACTTTACTTTGTTTGCAGTAAACCGACAAACTTTTCTTGCTTTTAACATAGTTTTACCTATCAATTATTATCTTCATTTTTTAATAACTTAGATTCATCTTCAGTGAGGAACTTATCGAAAGTATCTTCGGTGTAATCGGCTCCGTCTTCATCAATAAAAACGGATTCCTCTTCTTCGAAACCGGAAAAATCAGTACGATGCTTTTTATTCAAGAATTGGATTCTTCTTGCTTTTATTTCAACGATACCGCGTGTACTTCCATCATCGGTTCTCCAAGTTCTGCTTTGTAACTCGCCATCAACAAGTACTGCTGAACCTTTTCTCAAACGGTCGCGGCAGCTTTCTGCAAGTCTGTTCCAAGCAACAATGCCCACAAAACAAACATCTTCTTGCCACTGGTTTCCGCTATCTTTGAACTTTCTGTTGGAAGCAACTGTGAAATTAACTACAGGTACACCCGATGCAGTTCTCCGAAAAATCGGGTCCTTGGTCAGGTTTCCGCTTATTATCACGTAGTTTATTTCAGGCAGTTTTAATTCCGGCATACGATTATTCACCTATTCAACTTCTTCAGTTGCTGGTTCATCACCTTTAACATCTACCTCTTCAACAGCTTCTGCTTCCGGCTCAACAGCAGGTTCTTTAACCGATTCTTTAACCGGTTCTACAACCGCCGCTGTTGCGGCTTCGGCAGGAATAAATGCAGCTTGATCAGCAAAGTATTCCAAAGCGTTTTTTTCGAGTTTAATAGTAATGAAACGAATAATGGATTCGTCTAAGCGTAATAAACGCTCAAACTCGGTAATGAATTTAGTTTCGGCATTGAAACGATATACTACATAAAAGCCGGTTTTATGTTTATCGATCATATAAGCGAGGCGTTTTCTTCCCCACTTATCCAAATGCGTAATGCTGCCACCGTGAGTCTCAATCAACGTTTTGAATTTGGTTACTTCCTCTTCAATCTGTTGATCCTCAAGAGCTGCATTAATTATCATCATACTTTCGTATGCTTGCATTCTCATGATTTGGTCCCTTCGGATTAATCAACCCTCGAGCTTTTTCTCGAGAGTAGGGTTAATTGAGTATGTTATTTAATTTAGCACGGCAATATAATCAAAAATGTGCTTATTGGAAAAATTTAAATCCTTTTATCAACGGATCCTTAATCAGTGGGGCAATTACTAAGGCCACAACCGACATTAATTTTAATAAAATATTTAGTGACGGACCTGAAGTATCTTTAAACGGGTCGCCTACAGTATCGCCTACTACAGCGGCTTTGTGTGCATCGGAACCTTTTTTGTACATCACACCATCTATCTCGATTCCGGATTCAAACATTTTTTTGGCGTTATCCCAGGCACCACCTGCATTGGATTGAAAAATAGCCATTAAAACACCACTTACTGTTACACCGGCTAACAATCCACCAAGCATTTCTGCACCTTCAAAAACACCAATTCCTACAGGAATTAAAACTGCGAGTACACCGGGTATAACCATTTCGCGTATAGCAGATTTTGTTGAAATTTCAACGCATTTGCCATATTCTGCATATCCATCGGCTGCTTCAAATGTTTTTTGATCTTCAGCACTCCAGTGATGTTGGTCTTTATCCTGATTTCTTCTCATTACTTCGAGAGCCGCATGAAGCTGAGGGATATCCCTGAATTGACGGCGTACCTCATGGATCATTGCCATAGCTGCTCTACCAACCGCTTGCATTGTTAATGCAGAGAATAGAAATGGCACCATAGCACCAAGTAATAGCCCTGCAATTACTGCGGGTTTAGTTAAATCGATTGTAGTAAGCTCTGCGGCGGTCATGTAAGCACCAAACAGAGCAAGTGCGGTAAGTGCTGCCGATCCAATTGCAAAGCCCTTACCGATTGCCGCAGTGGT
>CALKUG010000002.1 GCA_937996765.1 uncultured Ignavibacteria bacterium | reverse complement strand
GATACCTTACACTTGGTTCTGCTTTGCCCAATGATGGCTCGAGCTTACAGTTCGTTAGCACTTCAAGAGATTTGGGATTCATATTGTGCAGAAAGTCCTTGCCTTCGGGTGCATCATCCGGAACTTCGTTAGCAAATAATCTATCATACATTCTCACCTCTGCATCTATTGCGTGATTTGCAGAGACCCAATGAATGGTTGACTTAACCTTTTTACCGGAGTTATCACTTCCGCTTTTTGTTGAAGGATCGTAGGTGCAACGCAATTCGACAATATTTCCTGCATCATCTTTTACAACTTCTTCGCATTTTATGATGTATGCATAACGCAAGCGAACTTCGTTGCCAGGGTACAGTCTAAAATATTTCGGAGGTGGTACTTCCTTAAAATCATCCTGCTCTATGTAAATCTCCTTCGAGAACGGAATTGAGCGCTTCCCTGCTTCAGGGTCTTCGGGATTATTAACGGCTTCGAGCATTTCAGTTTCGCCCTCAGGGTAGTTAGTAATTACTACTTTAATGGGGTTTAATACTGCCATTGCTCTCAGAGCACGCTTGTTTAAATCTTCGCGTATGCTCCATTCAAGAAGTCCAACATCAATAATTGCTTCGCGTTTTGCCACGCCAACTTTTTCGGCGAAGTTGCGAATTGCCTCGGGTGTATAACCACGTCGGCGGAATCCTGCTATCGTTGGCATTCTTGGGTCATCCCATCCCAAAACGTGACCTTCCTGAACTAAGCGCAGTAACTTACGCTTACTCAGCACAGTATAATTCAAATTCAATCTCGCAAATTCGATCTGCTGAGGATGATATAAATTGAGAGTTTCTAAAAACCAATCGTATAGCGGTCTGTGGACTTCAAACTCTAAAGTACAAATCGAATGAGTTATACCCTCAAACGAATCGCTTAAGCAGTGTGCATAATCATACATTGGGTAAATACACCAAGAGTCACCCGTTCTATGATGCTCGGCGTGTTTAACGCGGTAAACAACAGGGTCGCGCATATGCACATTTGGAGAGGTCATATCAATTTTTGCACGAAGAGTAACAGAGCCATCTGCAAATTTGCCGTTTCTCATATCTTCAAATAGCGAAAGATTTTCTTCGATACTTCTGTTTCTATACGGACTTTCTTTTCCCGGTTCATTTGGAGCGCCGCGATATTCGGAAAGTTGCTCGGGTGTTAATTCGCAAACATAGGCCTTGCCCAATTTTATTAATTCCACGGCATACTGATACATTTTTTCAAAATAATCGCTTGCGTAATACTCCCGATCATCCCAAGTAAATCCTAACCATCTTACATCATCACGGATTGAATCAACATATTCCACATCCTCTTTAACGGGATTGGTATCATCGTATCGTAGATTACACAACCCTCCCTCGTGGTCGTTAGCAATGCCAAAGTTCAAACAAATGGATTTAGCATGACCAATATGCAAATATCCGTTAGGCTCAGGGGGGAAGCGAGTATGTACGATTCCGTTATATCTGTCGCTTTTTAAATGTTCTGTAATTATTGAGCGAATAAAATCCGCATTTTCGTTAATGGGCATAAAATGTATCTGATTATTGTTTACAAAAAAACTAACATCAAATATACCAAAAACGGCTTTTAGTAGCCCTATAGAATTAAAGAAGAGTAATAAGTTTGCAAAGTATGTTTCATTCAAGTTTGTTAACATTAACTCTCTGTAAACACTTTTGATTATTAATTTTTTGATTGTAAATTGCACGAATTAATAGCGGTCATTTTAGACGTTTTTCACTTCGGCGAACTTCTCTATCTATTAAATAAGGGTAAATAATTATATCACCGTTTCAATAA
>CALKUG010000001.1 GCA_937996765.1 uncultured Ignavibacteria bacterium | reverse complement strand
AGAATGACAAAAGAACAGGGTCACCTTAACACTCAACTTCAAGAAGCTTTTGAGCATTTGCATAAAGGGAGAAACCGAATTGCTCTGCAAGTGGCCGAAAAGTGTTATCAGGCAATGCCAGGAAGCTCTACCGCAACATTGTGTTACGCTTGGGCGTGTTTAGAAAACAACCAAATCGAACAAGCAAAAGAGTTGATGCGTAAGGCGGAAACGTTGCAAGGCGATCCTATTCAAAAAAATCTGTACTTGGGTTTTCTTAATTTCAGATTATCCAACTTCGAACAATCTGTTTACAGTTTTACAATGAGCGAGGGCTCACAAAAGCAGCTTTTAACGTGGAGCTATCTCAATAAAGCAAAATCGCTTGCCATGATTGGCGAATACGAAAAGAGCAAGAGCTATTACTCCTTAGCCATCATGATAGACAACAATCAAAAAGTGGAATGGAAAGGATTAAAAAAATACTTCGAAAAACTGTTAACCCTTGAAAAAGTAATTGAAAGTAAAAACTCAACCTCCATTGAAGAGTTTTACAATCTATGTATCGAAGCATTTGAAAAAAGGGAATATTGGTTTTCGCTAATAGTAGCAGATAAATTAGTGCATTCAAAAGTTGAGCTGCCAAACTTTGACAGAGTTGCATTTATATTTCTTCATTCTATGATTAAAATGAATCAGCATTCCGCAGTCCCTTCACTTCTTGAGAAGATATCAGCTAGGATTGAAGACAAATCAGAATTAGAATCTATTCGCTCCCACATCCACACCAAGCAGAGCGAAATATCGGTTCTCGAGCCAGTTGAAAACAGAACAAACACATCACCAGTTGTTTTTAATCGCGAGCATCCTTCTTTAGAACTTGCTGGGCTCGCTTTAACACCCGATGGAAGTAACCAATTTGCTTCCGAAAAAAATTTAGTGGAAGTATCACAAAAAGAAAATTCCCATATTCAGCTTACAGTAAAAGTAAATAATAAAAATTACGGTAAAGAAGATTTAGTTGAAAATTGTTTTATTGCCTGGTATGGAGATGATAGTCTGTTGTATCAGTCAGAATTCCAATTAGAGGTTCCGGCTTCTTGGGAGTTTGCCGAGTTTATTGATGTTTGCGAAATCGCTCCAAGTAAATTTTGGAGATATGGCGATGCTCGTATCGAAATATATATCGCAAAAGAGTTATTTCTTTCCTACAATTTTACCATTGGAGCTAAGAATAAATACTATAATCTTAACGAGGATATTCGAGCTATCGAATCAGTTGTGGAAGACGAAGAAACCCTTGAAGATGTAGTTGGCAAATTAAATAGTATAGTAGGACTCAATTCAATTAAACAATCGGTGCAAGACCTCATATCCTATATAGAGTTTATGAACGAGCGAAAAAAACAGGGGCTAAAAGTAAATGAAACCATTGCCCTTCATCTCACTTTTCTCGGAAATCCCGGTACAGGCAAAACCACCGTTGCGCGATTAATGGGAAAAATATTCAAGCTCATGGGTCTGATAAAAACCGGAAAAGTAATTGAGGTTGATCGTTCGGGATTGGTTGGCCAATATATTGGTGAAACCGCTCTGAAAACAGAGAAAATTCTTCAAGAAGCCATTGGTAACGTTTTGTTTATAGACGAAGCCTACACCTTAGTTAAAAAAGGAAACAGTAACGATTTTGGTCAAGAGGCAATTGATACATTATTAAAAGCCATGGAAGACAAACGAGGAGAGTTTATTGTTATTGCCGCGGGCTATCCCAATGAGATGAATGAATTTTTGGGCTCTAACCCGGGACTCACTTCTCGCTTCTCCCATCACTTCACATTCGAAGATTACACCCCGGATCAACTAATAACTATAGCAAAACAAATAGCAACTGAAGAGGATTATTCCTTTAATGCGGAAGCGGAATTGTTGTTGCTCACAGAATTCCAAAGGATGTATCGAGAGCGAGATAAAAATTTTGGCAATGCTCGTCGTGCCCGGAAAATTGTGGAAGAACTAAAAGTCACACTCGGTAAGCGCTATGTAACCATACCCGTTCACAAGCGTAAAAAAGACGAATTAACAACTTTTACTACTGACGACGTTACAGTAGTATTGTTCCCAAACAGGAACACTGAAAAATATTTAGCGCCTATAAACGAAGACGATGTATCTGCGGCACTTCGCGAATTGAATGCTCTTGTTGGTTTGCATTCAGTAAAGAAGGAAGTGAATGAAGTAGTAAAGTTAGCAAGGTTTTATAGCTCCAACGGTGAGTCGCCTGCAAAACGATTAGGCGGGCATACCGTTTTTATAGGAAGTCCTGGTACAGGTAAAACCACTGTAGCAAGAATTCTCGCAAAAATATTTAGCGGTTTAGGCGTTTTAACAAAAGGTCATTTGGTTGAAACAGATCGCTCAGGGTTAGTTGCGGGATTTGTAGGTCAGACAGCAGAAAAGACTAATCAAGCGATAGATAAATCCCTCGGTGGAATGCTCTTTGTTGATGAGGCATACACGTTAAGTGGCGAAGGCCCAACAGATTTTGGTCGTGAAGCAATTGATACACTCCTGAAGCGTATGGAAGATCAACGAGGAGAGTTCACGGTTGTTGCCGCAGGTTATACTAAAAATATGCAGAAGTTTCTGGAATCTAATCCAGGACTTCAATCACGATTTACAAGAACTTTTGAATTCGAGGATTACACCCCCGATGAAATGATGACCATATTTGGTTTTATGCTCAAAAAGGAGAAAATAGGAATAGAGCAACAAGCGAGTATGCAGTTAAAAAAACACTTTGCAGAATTATATCGAAATCGAGATTCAAATTTTGGTAATGCACGATTGGTGCGTAATACCTTTGACAAAGCGTTACAACAGTACTTACTCCGAGCGGCCAATACTGAAAACAAAGATGCTGCAAAAGAGATTACGATTGCAGACCTACAATTTTTGCAGAAAGAAACAACAAAAAACACTACTTCAAACTTGGGTGACGAGGATAAACTTCAACAGCATTTAGAAACACTTAATACCATGGTTGGACTTCAAGCGGTGAAGGAAGGCGTTGAACAACTTACTAAAAGTTTAAAGATTGCCGGATTACGAAGAAGTCGCGGAATGGAAGTGGTTTCGAAGCCGTTACATTCCGTGTTTCTTGGAAATCCAGGAACCGGCAAAACAACCATTGCCCGCTTGCTGAGTAAGATATTTAGAGAATTGGGCATTTTGACAAAAGGACATTTGGTTGAAGTAGATAGAGCCCAGTTAGTTGCGGGCTATGCCGGACAAACTGCAATAAAAGTTGACGAAGTAATTAATTCAGCCCTCGGCGGAACACTTTTTATTGATGAGGCCTATACTCTTTCTCGTGGTGGAAACGACTTTGGCAGAGAAGCAATTGATACTTTGCTTAAAAGAATGGAAGACCATAAA